>NZ_JAYMRY010000005.1:0-284422 GCF_038900695.1 Paraburkholderia sp. JHI2823
GGGGCAGGCAGCTTTGGCAACCCACCTACGGGGGGCTTGAGCATGCCGATAACGGATTTGAGCTTCTGGGCAATGGCCTCGGTGACCGCCTTTTTCGCTTCGTCCGCGAGCGCCTCGCACACGGCACGGATGATCTCGGCAGGAGTGGCGCCGTTTGTGGTCGCGCCGACATTGGCGAGATGCAGCGTAGGCAGCGGAACCGTCAGCGCGACTCCGGGCAGGTGAATGTCAAGTGAGAGCGCGCCGCCCACGACGGTGAGGTCGCGGATGATGACCTTGCGCGCGTTGCTGCCGGCCTGGATGGCGGCCGGGGTGGCGGACCAGGATTGGGCTTTGTTCTTGATGGTCTCCAGGTTGCTGGTGGCGTTGGGACTTTGCGCCTCGTAAGTAATCTGCGGTGCGATGACTGTGGCGGAATCAACAATGACAGGGCCGCCGCCGGGAAGTGAGCCGCTCTCGACATGCAGCGCGATACGGTCCACCACTACGGCGTAGGGCGAAGAGAAACCAGTGGGGTTGCCCACGGTAAGTCCATCAAGGGCGCCCACGCCGGTTAAGGGCGAGAATTCGACACTGCCCACAAGCACCTGCGTCTGGGTCGCAAGCGCGCCTTCCGTCTCGATGGCGGATTTGATGGACGGTTCGAATCGGGCAAGCAGCGTCAACAGCGCAATAGCGGCTACGGCGAGCAGAGTGGCAACGGCGAGTCCGAGGGTTTTTCGCATGGTATTCGGTGACCCATGAAAGGCGGTGGCCCGTCCAGACACGCGGCCGTTTGATCAGCAGTCGCCAATAGTGGATTACCGGCCTGGAAATGGGAAAACGGGAAAGCAGTCTGAAGGGGCAAGCGGTTGAGCGCGAAGCTCGAGTCCGGCGACAGGTCCTTGCGACTTGCCAGCCGCAACGACCTCAGCTTGGGACTGTTGCAAACAGGTCACTCCGCCTGGACTTTCTTCGGCTTGGGCGGCGATTGCACCTTCGCGTACTGGAACTCAGGCGTTGCCTTCAGGGCGACCTTGGTGGCGCCCGACAGATATAGATTGTCGCCGCGCACATCGAGCGCGGCGATGGGCACCGCTACGTCATGCGTGGCGACGCCGAGGAAGCCGCCTGTAGCGACGATGGCCGCCGAGACGGACCCGTCCGGGGCCACGATCAGATCTTTGACCGCGCCGATTTTTTCGCTCTGGTCGTTGTAGACCAATTTGCCGAGCACGCTCTTCTTTACGCTCCATCCCTGCAAAAGCACCTGGGACTGCTCAATAGTGACGCTCAGCGGTTGTGTGCCGGCAACCTGTGCGTGCGCATCGATACATGCTGCAAGTGCCACTACTACCAATACTGCCTTGTGCAAAGCCATGTCGTTCACTCTCGGTGGTTAGCATCGGGTTCTGGCACGTTCTTCGGACCCTCGGGGTGACGCCGGCCAACGCCCCTTCGCTACCGCGGGCGCTCGCTCAGTGCCAGTTGAAGGTCGGGACGGCGGGAGTCGCCTGGGTTAGCGAAACAGCGGCCCGGCGTGGCCTGGAACCTGTATGCCAGATCGTCGGGCGCCAGTTTATTCACTTGCCGTCGGCTTACAAGCCCCGTGGCGCCAACTCATAGTTCCCGTTTTGGCAACGTTGCCGGCCTACCTCGCAACAGGACCAACGACGCATGGTCGATGATCCATAAGCGCCAGGTTCCACCCACCTGGCCTCCGCGCTTGAGAAGGCCCATGATTGCGTCCGCAACTCGACTTGCTGACACAATCCATGAACCAGGATGACCTGAATTTTTTTGCCCTTGCGGGTGACGCGGGAGTACCGGCGGCAAGCGAAGCTTCGACCGTGCGGATAAGCAACGACTGATGGGTGCCTGCCTGCAACCGGGCGCATCGCCATCTGGCCTGGCTCGGAAGGCTGGGATGCCAGCCAGTTGCGCAAATGGCTTCAGCTGCGCGAACAGTAAATTGCCCCTGTGAAGGACTCAGGCACTTGATGGCCAGACGACCGCGCAATTGATCGCGCATTACGCGAAGACGAGAGAATGTAAACGTGTGTCGCCCCTGCCCAATCAAGCGCGCAAGTTAGACACCAACCTTCGAATTACACAACGCAAAATCTGGCGGAGCCACCAAAGCCCCGCCAGATGACGCTTCCTCACTGAAACGCCACCTCCGCAAAACTGCGCAGCTTCCGGCTATGGAGCTTGTGCAAACCGTTCGTGCGCAGGATCTCCATCGCCTTCACGCCGATCTGCAAATGCTGATCGACCTGCGCGCGATAGAACGAGTCGGCCATGCCCGGCAGTTTGAGCTCGCCGTGCAGCGGCTTGTCCGACACGCACAGCAAGGTGCCGTACGGCACACGAAAACGGAATCCGTTCGCGGCGATGGTCGCGCTTTCCATGTCGAGCGCGATCGCACGGCTTTGCGAGAGGCGCTGCACCGGCTCGCGATGATCGCGCAGCTCCCAGTTGCGGTTGTCGACGCTCGCCACGGTGCCCGTACGCATCACGCGCTTGAGTTCGACGCCTTCGAGCCTGGTGACTTCCGCCA
This sequence comes from Paraburkholderia sp. JHI2823, assembly GCF_038900695.1. Classification (NCBI taxonomy): domain Bacteria; kingdom Pseudomonadati; phylum Pseudomonadota; class Betaproteobacteria; order Burkholderiales; family Burkholderiaceae; genus Paraburkholderia; species Paraburkholderia sp. JHI2823. The sequence goes on from NZ_JAYMRY010000005.1 coordinate 2,540, forward strand.
CCGCGCGTTCGAGCGCGAGCTGCACTTCCGCGAGCGCAGGAATCGGCACCCACAGCGGCAGGTCGGCATCGAGCACGTGATCCTCGCGCACATAACCGTGCGCGAGCACGTAGTCGCCGAGGCGCTGCGTGTTGCGCAAGCCCGCGCAGTGGCCCAGCATGATCCACGCATGCGGACGCAGCACGGCGATGTGATCGGTGATCGTCTTCGCATTCGACGGCCCCACGCCGATGTTGATCATCGTGATGCCGCTGCCGTCCGCGCGCTTGAGGTGATACGCCGGCATCTGGGGCAGCCGCGCCGGCGCCGTGCCCTCGTCGTCCTGTTCGCCGAGGTTCGCGTTATAGGTGACCACGTCGCCGGGCTCGACGAACGACGTGTATTCGCTGCGGTAATTGCGCAGGTCGGCGTCGTCCGTGTGCGCCATCATCGCGCGGCCGAGCTTCACGAACTCGTCGATATAGAACTGATAGTTCGTGTAGAGCACGTAGTTCTGCACGTGCGTGGGCGACGTCGCCGTGTAGTGCTTGAGCCGATGCAGCGAAAAGTCCACGCGCGGCGCGGTGAAGAGCGCAAGCGGATGGGGCTCGCCCGGGTGCGGCTCATAGGTGCCGTTGACGATGCGGTCGTCGAGCTGCGCGAGATCGGGCGTATCGAACACGTCGCGCATGGCGAAGAGGCGATCGCGGTCGAGGTCGCCTTCGAGGTGAATGCCCTCGGCGAACGCGAAGTGCACGGGAATCGGCTGATCCGAAACGCCCACCTCGATACCCACGTGATGGTTCTTCGCGAGCAGGCGCAACTGCTCGCGATAGTAGTTGCCGAAAAGGTCGGGCCGCGTGACGGTGGTCTCGAACACGCCGGGGCCGGCCACGAAGCCATACGAGCGACGCGAATCGATATGGGTGTTGACGTCTGTGCGGATGCGCACGAACGGATAGCAGGCGCGCACGCGCCGGTCGAACGCCTCGCCACGGCGATAGCGCGCAAACGCGTCGCGCAGGAAAGACGTATTGGCTTCGTAGATGCTCGAGAGACGCGCCACGGCGTCGGCCGCGTCTTCGAAAGACTCGTCCTGGAAGTCGTGCGCCGGCGTCATGAGGGGCCGCAGGTAATCGTTGTTCATCTTCGTTCGCCTCTGGCGTGTGATGGAACCACCTTACCACGGAAGGTGCGACATTCTGAGTACTGCCCCCCGCCGTGCACGGGCTTTTGCGGCCCCGGCTGCGTGCAACCCGCGAGCGCCGCAAGCGGCCCGCCACGCGCGGGCCGCAGCGATGGGGCGACATGGGGCGCGGCGGCCGGATTTGCTAGAATTGAAGCATCCCAGCCTTGCATGTGGCCGGAGTCGCGGCTAAGCCCCCAGCTCTGGTCGACAGGAGAATCACAATGAAGTCGCACCTTCTTGCCGCCGTCGCGCTCACGCTCGCTTTCAGCGGGGTCCCCATGGCAGCGCCGGCCGACGACGCGAAGACCGCCGTCGAGGCACAATCCGCGCAGTCAGAAAATGAACGCGCGGGCCTGCCCGACCTGGCTGCGATCAACAACAAGCCGGCCGCGCGCGTCACCTCGAAGGTCGATATCAACGACGTCCCGCGCGAGCCCAGCTTTCACGAAGTGAGCCGGAACGGCACGGAAATCACCGAATACCGCGACAAGGGCAAGCCCGTCGAAATCAACGTGCATTCGAACTTCGGCACGCGCTACAGCATGAGCGCGAACCCCGACACCTCGCCGCAAGTGCGCAATAACGGCCAGGCCAGCACGCGCCTGCCGTCGATCAACCTGCATTACTGAGTCATTTGACCGCGCGCGCCCTTTTGGGGCATGCGCGCGGCTATGCCATGTGCGTCGCCCGGAAGCCGGGCCACCGCCATCGCGCCTGAGACGACCACGCTCTTGAGCCCCCGGGCATCACGACGCCGCGTTCGCCGACCGACCATTACCAATCAACCGACCTTCTTGCATGGCCGTCTTCACCGCTGTCACCGACAATGAGCTTGCCCAATGGCTGCGCGACTATGAACTCGGCGATGTCGTCGAATTCCGCGGCATCCAGTCAGGCATTGAAAACAGCAATTTCTTCCTGACGACGACGCGCGGCGAATACGTCCTGACGATCTTCGAAAAACTGACGGCGAAACAACTGCCGTTCTACCTCGACCTGATGCGGCACCTGGCCTCGCATGGCGTTCCGGTTCCGGACCCTATGCCGCGTAAGGACGGGGCACTGTTCGGCCTGCTGCACGGCAAGCCCGCGGCGATCGTCTCGAAGCTCGAAGGCGCGCCCGAACTCGCGCCCGGCGTGGAGCACTGCGCGGAGGTGGGCCAGATGCTCGCGCGCATGCACCTTGCGGGCCGCGACTTCCACGGCGACCAGCCGAATCTGCGCAGCCTGGCGTGGTGGGAGGAAACGGTGCCGACGGTGCTGCCCTTCCTCGACGAGCCCCAAAGCTCGCTGCTCACGAGCGAACTCGACCACCAGCGCGCGTTCTTCGCCTCGGCCGACTATGCGGCGCTGCCGGGCGGCGCCTGCCATTGCGACCTGTTCCGCGACAACGCCATGTTTGCGCATACGCACCCGGCGCCCGGCCACGAAGTGCGGCTAGGCGGCTTTTTCGACTTCTATTTCGCCGGCTGCGACAAGTGGCTCTTCGACGTAGCCGTGACGGTGAACGACTGGTGCGTCGATCTCCCCACGGGCAAGCTCGACACGGCGCGCGCCGACGCGCTGCTGCGCGCCTACCAGACCGTGCGCCCATTCACACCGGAGGAAGCGCGGCACTGGATGGACATGCTGCGCGCCGGTGCGTACCGCTTCTGGGTCTCGCGCCTGTATGATTTCCATCTGCCGCGCTCGGCCGAATTGCTCAAGCCTCACGACCCCGGCCACTTCGAGCGCATCCTGCGCGAGCGCCTCGCCGCCAGTGCCTCGGGCTCCCATCACGCATTGCCCCATCGCCCATGCAATTAATCGAAGTCCCCGCGAAAACGGGCTACGTCTGGTTCCGCCAGGGCATCTGGCTGTTCCGCCGCAATCCGCTCGCGTTCCTCACGCTGTTTTTCGCCTATCTGCTGGCGATGACGTTGATCTCCGCGGTTCCTGTCATCGGCGGCCTGCTGCCGTTGCTGTTCGTGCCCGGCGTGGCCGTCGGCTTCATGGCGGCATGCCGCGACACGATCGCGGGCAAGCCGGTGTTCCCGACCATCCTCATCGACGGCTTTCGCTCGTACGGCAGTACCGTGGCGAAGCAGCTCCTCTTGCTCGGCGGGATTTACGTGGTGGCGATGCTGCTGGTGCTCGCCGCGTCGGCGTTCGTAGACGGCGGCGCGCTGTTGCGGCTGATGACGATCGGCGGCACGCTTGACGCGGAGTCGCTCGAAAACACCGACGTGCCGCTCGCGGTGCTCGCTTCCCTGCTTTGCTACGTGCCGGTGTCGATGCTGTTCTGGTTCGCGCCCGTGCTCACGGCGTGGCACGACGTGCCGCCGGTGAAGGCCATGTTCTTCAGCATCGTGAGTTGCTGGCGCAACAAGGGCGCGTTCGTGGTGTTCGGCGCGCTGTGGTTCGCGGTTTCGACGGTCGTCTCGATCGGTCTGTCGGCGCTGCTGCGCGCGCTCGGCGCCGGCGAGTTCACGGTGGCGATCCTGATGCCCGCGCTCGTCATCGTCACGACGATGCTTTACTGCTCGTTCTACGCGACCTATCGCGGCTGTTTCGGGGTGCAGGAAAAGCAGCCCGCCGAAATGCCGGGTTCCGGCCGCTGAGCGGTGCGCTCGAGCGGGAGCGCAAAGGTTAAAGCAGCCCAAACGCAAAGCGGCGCCATAGGCGCCGCCCTCATCCTGCGCCCATTGGGGCGCCGCATTCCTGCTTAGCCGTAGTGGCTCATCCACGACGGATGACGCGTGGCCTTCTCCAGGTCGAGCTTGCGCATGCGGAACTCGAGGTCGTAAATGTCGACCGATTGCGCCAGATACGCTTCTTCGCGCTGCTGGCGGCGAGCTTCAGCGGTTTCGGTCAGGAACAGGAAAAGACGGCTGAGCAGGTACATGATTTGGCCCCTCTTGGCGGGCACGAGCCCGTAATCGAACGAGACCATTATAGGGGAAACCCTAATTCGGGTAAACCCCTATCTTGCCCTGATGCGTGCTCGATGAAACTCGTGCGTCGATTCGTCGCTGTAAGACTCGTCGATGGCCTCGCGGCGGTGTCTCTCGAAAAACTCCCAGAACAAGGCGCTCGCGTCCGGACCGGTCGACGAGTGGAACGGCACGGCATCGTCGCCCCCGCTCCAGGCGTGATCGAGATCCGCTACGCGACATAGCCGCACCACGCTCTCCCCGTCCAGTTCGTAATCCTGCTCGCGATAGCCATCCTTGAAGGTCTCGTGCGACACGACACCTTGCCGTACGCCGCGCGCATCGGCCAGGCCGTTCAGGCGCAGCAGCTGCACGGCGAGTTGTTCCGCGTTCACGGGTGCGACCACGGAATCGGCATCGCCTTGAACGACGATCGCCGGCATGCCCGGGTGAATGCGCCCGGCCAGCGCGCTTTCGACGAGTGCTACCGGATCCCGGTGAACGCCGCGCCGCATGACGTCGAGCGCGGAGACGCCCGAGCGCGCCTCTCCAAAAGCTGGGCCGGAATGCAATGCGATGGCTGCGAAGCGGCCGGGCGAGCGCAACGCCAGCAGCATCGCTAGCCCCGCTCCGGCAGACAAGCCCGCCACATAAACACGCGAACGGTCGAAGCCGTACGCGTTGACGAGCGCATCGACCAGCGAAACGACGGCCGCCGCTTCACCGCCGCCTGCCGCTTCGCGCGAGTCGTACCAATGCCAGCACTGGTGCGGGTGCGCGCGCTCGGTCTGCTCCGGATAGACCACCGCAAAACCGTGGCGGTCCGCGAGCAGGTTCATGCGCGTGCCCTCGGCGAACGAATCCATCGACTGCTTGCACCCGTGCAGCATCACGACAAGCGGCCTGCCTGCCGTCGACCGCGCCGGCGGCAGATAAAGCCCGTAGGGAATGGTGCGCCTCCCATGATGAGCATTGGCCGGCACGATGTGCTCCGCGCGGCGCCATTCGCCCGCGGCCCAGGCGGCTGCCCGCGGCCCCACTCGCGACTCGCGCAGCGGCGCGCCGGTGCGGGCCTGCGCGCCCTTGCGCGGCACGAATCGCTTTGCCGCCTCCTCGGCCGCGGCTTGAGCGGCTCGCCAGATGGCCTGGGGCTTGGGCGCATGGACGGCCTTCGTGCCCTTCAGGGCGTCGCGGGCAGTCCGGGACGGGATGGCGAGCAGACGTCGCATGCCACCTGCCCATAGCTTCGACAGATTTTTCGTCATCGATGCCTCATAAAAGGGTCGGACGGACTGCGACCGTGTGCCGCGATCCGTGCATTGTGCAATGCACAATAGCATCAAATGAACGAGATTGCAGATCGGTCCGGTTCGGTTCCGGGAGGGGCGTCCCCGAAGTGCCATGCTTTCATTAATGCGACACAGCTATACTGAACGCATGTCTGACGCGTGTGTCGGCCGCCTCGTCGGCTCGCGCGTTAAGTAGCTGTTATAGACCCTGCTAGCAGTGAGCTGCAGATCCTACAGTTCGGCGGCGCTGACTCATGCCAGATTTGCCCATTCACCTTTGGTACTCCATTACCAATCTCGGCGGCGCAGGCCTCACCCTGCCGCTCGCGCTGGCGATTGCGCTCTGGCTCGTCGTGGGCTATCCGTGGCGTATGGCGGCGAGCTGGGTCTTGCTGCTCGGCGTGGCAATCGGGCTGGTGACGTTGACGAAGATCGCCTTCCTCGGCTGGGGTGTGGGCGTGCGCGAACTCGATTTCACCGGCATCAGCGGGCACGCCATGCTCTCCACGGCCGTCTACCCGGTCGCGTTTTTCCTGATGCTCCAGGGAACCCCGTCGCTCCTGCGGGCCGCAGGCGTGGCCGCAGGACTCGCAGTGGGGCTCGCGGTCGCGCTCTCGCGCGTGGTGCTCGCCGCGCACTCGCCTTCCGAGGCCGTCACGGGCTGCATCGTCGGCGCGCTCACGGCGCTCGTCTTCGCGCGCTACTGGTGGCTGGCGCAGGCACAGCGTATTTCGGCGGCGGTCGTCGCGCTGAGCCTCGCGGCACTGACCGTCGCTTTGCACAATGTGCATGTGCCCACGCATCGCTGGGTCACCAACATCGCGCTGACGGTTTCGGGCCACGACCGTCCCTATGTGCGCGCGAAGTGGAAAGCCGGCCGCGCGAACCGCGCGCCGGTCGCACCTGTTTCGCAAACCCGCAACGGCCTGACGCCACCGGCGCAGCGCCACGCCTGAGGGCTGTACGCCAGCCGCGCCTCATCCCTGCGGCACCTCAGCCGACCGCACCTCAGCCGGCCGCACCTAGCCGGCCGCTCCCAATAACACGCTCGAGGCCTTGAATACGGCCGTCGCCGCTGCCCCGGGGACGAGTCCGAGCGCGTCCACGCTCGCGTCGGTGACGATCGCCGCAATCACGGCGCCGCCCGGCAGGGCGAGCGTCACCTCGGCATTCACGGCGCCCCGCCGCACGACCTCCACCGTCCCGCTCAGCCGGTTGCGCGCCGAAAGCCGCGCCGCGTCCGCGGCACTGGAGACCAGCACGATGGAAGTCGCCTTCACGAGCGCGACCACTGGCGCACCCGCGGCAAGCCCGAGCGCTTCTGTGCTCTCGCGCGTGATCGTGGCGACGAGCGCCTCGCCGCCGGGCAGCGCAATGGACACCTCGTCGTTCACCGCGCCCCGAACGACGCCGGCGACGGTGCCAAAGAGCTGGTTGCGTGCGCTTGTGCGCATTGCGAAACGTCCGAGCATGGCCAGATCGCTCTCCAAGCCCCCCGCTGGCTCGCCTGTGCTATTCGTCGCACCCGTGTCGAGCACCCTCGCCGCACGCTCGAGAAAGCGTTGGTGCTCATGCTCGATGGCGCGAAACGTCTGGACGAGACGCAGCGCACGCGGCGTGAGCGACGTCCCGCCACCGCCCTTGCCGCCCGCCGCGCGCACCACGAGCGCTTCGCCCGCGAGGTTGTTCATCGCGTCGACGGCGTCCCAGGCGCCCTTGTAGCTCATGCCGACGGCCTTCGCCGCGCCGGTGATCGATCCGGTCGCGCGAATCGCTTCGAGCAACGCGATGCGCGAGGCGCCGCCAAGCATCTGCTGCCCGGACTGGAACCAGACCGAGCCGCCAAGGCCCAGTCCCGGCGCAGCGGGCAACGCGGCAGAACCGGCTTCGGCTTCGGCGTCGCCGGATCCGGTCGGAGGCAAATTCGAGTCAGCGGGAGCCATCATGCGCGGGCGTGAAAAACAACACGAAATGAGAGGAGAGTCCAACAACCCGTCGGCGATTATAGAGACGCGCCGCGAGCGCCGCGCGGCACCTTCGGCTCGTCCAGCTCGCGCAGCAGGCGCTCGCCTTCCCTCGCGGTGTAGCGCTTGACGGCTTCGCACCAGCCGCGCGCGAAGCCGAGCTGATAAGGCTCGGCCCCCATGCATTCGAGATAGCGCAAGGCCACTGCGGCGTCGTTCCCATCGCCGAGCACGCTTTGCAGCCGCGCAAGCGTGCGCGCGATCTCCACCCGTGTGCGGCGCGCCGTGAGCGTGGCGAAGAACTCGATCGTGTAGCGCAGGTATTTCGCGTTGATGCGCGCGCGATGGCGGCTTGCCTCGTCGATGGCCGTGAGCTTTTGCGTGCTCATGAGTTGCTCGTAGTAGCGCTTGACGCGCTGCTTCGCGTGGCGGTGCAGCGAGCGGCCGGCGTCGCCCACATCGTCAGCTCGGCGCGCCAGTGCATCGAGCCACTGAAGCCACGCGAGCGCGACGAGCGCGTAGCGTTGCGAACCCAGCGCGTCGCGCAACCGCGCCCTGGCGGCGTGACGCTGCGCGTTCGCTTCGTCGCGTATCGCATTCCAGAGCCCCGGTTCGAGATCGGCGGCAGCGAGCGCGGGCAGTGTCGAGTCGACGAACACATCGCGGTCGCGTGCATCGCCGAGCAAGCCGCCGAGCCATTTGAGCTCCGGCTCGATGTCCTTTTCCCAGGTCTCGTCGCACCAGCGCGAGAAGATCCGCATGGCCGTGCGCAACCGCCGTTGCGCCACGCGCATCTGATGGATGAATTCGCCGTTGCTGCTGTCGCGCACGCCAGCGTCGTTGCCGAACCACTGCGCGCTGACGTTGCGCCCGATCGCGACGAGCGCGGCCTCGGCCGAAGCCGCCCCGGCGAGATCCACGGGTTCGGCCTTGACGGGCTCGGCGTCGCCGGTCGCGCTGCCGGCCGTGGCACGTTCGAGCGCATCGGTCAGGCGCACGAACGCCGGCAGCACACCGACCAGGTCGCGGGCGCAGGCAAAAAGCGCATCGATCACAGGCCGCCCGTCTTCGCCTTCCGGCCAGGGCGCGCTCACGCGCAATTCGTGCAGATCAGACGCAGGCGCAGACTTTCCAGGCACCCAATCGCGCGCCTCCTCTGGCGGGACAGGCGGCTCGTGCAAATCCTCGTCGAAGGTGAGCAACACGTCGACGCGATCGCGCGGCCATCGCCAGCGGCTGCGCGTGGCAACGAGCGCGGCCGACGGCGTTAGATCGTCCGCAACGCCGAGCGCCTCGCGAAACGGCTCGGGCGCGCCATCGAAGAGCGAATCGGCGATGCCGGTCGCATCGAGCGGCGCCTCGAAGATCGGCGCAACCGCCGTGATCCCCGGCGTATGCACGCGCCGGCTCGATACGACCATGCGCCGCATGTCGCCGCGCGCCTCGACGGCCACGCGCCAGCCCAGGCGCGCCAGCGCGCCGCCGCGGTCGAAAGCGACGGTCGTCACGCATTCGCGCGCATCGGGCAGCGCCACGAGCGACGGCAACGCCGCGCACAGGCTGGCCGCCCGCTCCGAAGGCTTCGGGCTAGCCGGCGCCCCGGACGGTTCGGCGAGCGCTTTTGAACGTTTTCCATCCCGCTCGGCCGGGATCACGACATCCAGCACGATTTCCAGAACGCGAGCCATGAACACTCCAGGGTTCTTTGGGTAGGCGCTGAGGCTTAGAACGGTGCAAGCGGATGAGGGGCCACGTACGGCGACGACACGCCCGATGGTACACGCGACAAGGCACCGGCGCCCCAGGTAGCGCCCCTGACGCATCCGGGATCCGCTTTCCGATGTCTGATGACGGTCAAGACTGCCATGTCGAGACGGTGGAAAAATAATTACGTTCCATTTTTTCCTGTGTTGCACGCCTCTAAGGAGTATTGAGTGTTCCCAGAGTACAGAGATTTGATTTCGCGCCTCAAGGTTCAGGATGACCACTTCGCCCGGATCTTTCATCGCCACAACGAGCTCGACCAGCAGATAAAGAACATGGAAGCGGGCGTCGTGGCTTCGCATGGCATGGAAATCGAGCAGCTAAAAAAGGAAAAACTTCAGCTCAAGGATTCGCTGTACCTGATCCTCAGGAAAACGGCGGCAGCCTGAGCCCGCCGGCGTCCCGCGCGAGCCGTCTGCGGATCGGCGCGGGACATCGGCGGCTGGCATTTTCGCCGTGCCGCCGTCGCTCGTACCCGCGCGGTGTCAGCGCTCCGTTGCCACCGGGCTTTGCCGGCACTTGCTGCCAGGCTCTCCCATCCCCGCATCCGCCCATACCGCCATGCCCAAATCCATTCCCTGCCCAGCTCCCGGCGACAGCGGCCCCGCCGCACGGCTCCCGCTCGTCACGGCCCGCAGCGCCGAGCTGCGAACCGTCGACGACGCCGTCGAGTCCGCGAGCCAGGCCATCGCAGGCGCCGTCCATGATCTCGTCGCCCAAACTCGTACCCAGCAGACTCCGCCCACTGCGCTGCTCGACTCGATCGCCGCGTTGATGCAAGGCATGTCGCCGGACGAAGCCGCGCAATTGCGCAGTCTGATACTCGAAGGCAACCCGGCCGACTGGCGCAACTCGCGCACACGCCACCCCGACGAGGAACTGGCCGCCGGCTGGCGCGAAGGCGGCTATCCGTATCGCAACCTCATGTCACGGCGCGCTTATGAGCGGCAGAAGTATCGGCTGCAGGTGGAACTGCTCAAGCTTCAGGCGTGGGTGCGCGAAACCGGGCAGCGTGTCGTGATCCTGTTCGAGGGCCGCGATGCAGCGGGCAAGGGCGGCACGATCAAGCGATTCATGGAGCATCTGAACCCGCGCGGCGCGCGTGTCGTGGCGCTCGAAAAGCCCACGGAAGTCGAGCGCGGCCAGTGGTATTTCCAGCGCTACGTGCAGCATTTGCCCTCGGCCGGAGAGATTGTGCTGTTCGATCGGTCCTGGTACAACCGCGCAGGCGTCGAGCATGTGATGAACTTCTGCACACCTGACGAATATTCCGATTTCATGCGGCAGGTGCCCGAGTTCGAGCGCCAGTTGATTCGTAGCGGCATTCACTTGATCAAGTTCTGGTTTTCGGTGAGCCGTGCGGAGCAGCGTCGGCGCTTCAAGGAACGCAAGGTGCATCCGCTGAAGCAGTGGAAGCTGAGTCCGGTCGATCTCGCTTCGCTCGACAAGTGGGACGACTATACGCAGGCCAAAGAGGCCATGTTCTCGCAGACCGATACTGCCGACGCGCCCTGGACTGTGATTCGATCGGACTGCAAGAAGCGAGCGCGGATCAACGCCATGCGGTACGTGCTGCACAAGCTGCCTTATGCGAGTCGTGATGCGGACGCCTTGGGGGTGGTGGATCCGTTGCTGGTGAGTCGGGCCTTATAGGCGAGTCGCGGGGGCCCGGTTACGAAACTATGCAGGCGCACGCAAACATCGCACGATTGGATTTACGGTGTATAACCATTGCCATTGGGCCGGCATGGCGACGACGTACATCCCGCGTGGTCGCAGCGATAAGGTCGCAGGGCAATACGAAAGTAAACTTCCACACGAAGATTCGGATCGCATCGTCCATATTGCAGGACCACCGGTTTCCAATACTGGCTCAAGCGAAGTGCTGAGATTCGCGCAGACCCCGGTTCCGCCCGCTGGCCTGCTCCATCGTTCATGGAGGCGCACGATGAAACGCCGTGAAGTACTAGCTGTGCTGGCCGCAGGCGCAATTGCCGAGGTTTCCACCAGCGAAGCACTGGAGAGCGAGGCGCGGTACACCAATGAGATCTCGCTGCCCAAGCCCAACGTCGCCGGCAAGGTCTCCCTCGAAGAAGCCATCCAGCGGCGCAGGTCCGTACGCGCCTTCAGGCCAGACGCGCTTCCTGTCGAGACCGTCGGTCAGTTGCTGTGGGCAGGCCAGGGCGTCACCAGCGAAGACGGCAAGCGCGCAGCACCGTCGGCCGGCGCGTTGTACGCGCTCGAGCTTTACGCGGTGACCGCCGCCGAAGTGATGCACTACCTGCCTCATGGCCATCGGGGCGAAACACGGGCCACGTCCGATATGCGCCCCGAGTTGAGGGCCCTTGCACTTGGGCAAGCGTCCGTCGGGGCTGCGCCGCTCGTGATCGCGGTGGGCGCCGACCCTGGTCGGCTCACCCAGCGGTACGGCGCCAGGGCCAACGTCTACACCGACATCGAAGCCGGGCACGCCACGCAGAACATCCTGCTTCAGGCCGCTGCGCTCGGGCTTGCCGCCGTGCCTGTTGGCGCCGTTGACGGGCCCAAGGCAGCACGGGCGCTCGCTCTGCCTCACGGCCAAACCGTCGTCTATCTCATCCCGGTAGGCTTTGCGGCCTGACAAGGCATGCTGCTTTCTGGAATCTGTCCGGGCTACCCCACGTGAGGCAGCCGCAGACCCGTGCGTCAAGTCGCGTACTGCGCGATGCCGTTGCCGAACGACCAGTTCTCCCGCGCCACGTCCACGAGATTCACAAACACGTCCTCTCGCCGGACACCGGGCTCGTGCGCCAGGTTGTCCGCGATCTGTGCGAACAGCGCCTTCTTCTGATCTTGTCCGCGCGTATTGCTCACGGCGATCTGAATCATGACCAGATCGTCACTGCGCTCGATCCCTAAGTAGTGCCGACCGAATACGAAGTTGTCGGCGTCATGCTCCGTCACGATCATGAAGATGTCGTCTTCAGGCGCCTTGAAGACCTCCATCAGCGCGCGATGAACGCCTTGCATCAGCGCTTTGCGGTACGGGGCGGGTTTGCCGGCGCGAACGGCGATACGGGTGAATGGCATGTCGAACTCCTGTGTAGTTTTGACATGACATCAGCTTAGGCGCGATCTATCATAACGAACAGATATAGATCGATATTTCATCCATTTCTAATGAAAATAAAACCGTTGGATCTCGATGGCGTGCGGGCCTTCGTCCTCGTTGCCGAACTTCGCAGCTTCACCCGCGCGGCCGACGTACTCCATACCACGCAGTCGGCCGTCAGCCTCAAGCTCAAACGCCTCGAAGCGCATCTCGGCAAGCAACTGCTCGAGCGCACGCCGCGTGTGGTGCGGCTCTCAGCCGACGGCCGCACGTTCCTAACCGCGGCTCGCGATCTCCTCGGGGCGCATGAACGCGCGCTCGGCGCACTTTCCCGTGACGAGCGGCGGCTCGCGCTGGGGCTCAGTGAGCATGTCGCCGATGCCAATCTGGCACGCCAGCTCGCCCAGCTTCGCAATCATGACCCGGGGCTCGTGATCGAACTGCATCTGGGGCTCTCGGCGCATTTGCTGGCGCAGTTCGACGAGCGTCGGCTGCAGGCGGTGATCGTCCGCCAGGAGGAAGAGGAGGCGGCGCGCGGCGACGCTCGCCGGCTCTTTGCCGAGCCGCTCGTCTGGCTCGCCCAGCCGCAATGGCAGTGGCAACCCGGCACGCCACTGCCGCTCGCGCTGCTCGCCGCGCCTTGCGCGGTGCGGACAGCGGCGCTCCGCTCGCTCGACGCCGCAGGCATCGCCTGGACAGAGGTGTTCGTGGGCGGTGGCGTCGCCGCGGTGGGCGCGGCGTTGGTCGCCGGTCTCGCGGTTTCGCCGCTCGCCCGGCGCGTTGCGCCGCGCGAACTCGTCGACGTGGGCGCACGGCTCGGTTTGCCTGCGCTGCCGGCTTCGCAAGTCATGCTCCACTCGCGGGTGCGCGAGCCAAGGACTGCGGCGACGCTGCAATTGCTCGCTGCGGGGCTCGGCACCGGCTAGCAGGGCGCGGGGCGCCAGGCGGTGCCGAGCCCCGGATCGGCGGTAGCTCGAATCGCCTGCATGGACGCCGCCGCGTGAACCCTGGGGCAGTCAAGCTTGCAATAATCCATATATGGACTAATATCTACTAAAAGTTCAATCTGGGACTCGACCACCATGCCACCCGCCACCGCTTCCGTCACCCCATCGCGCCGTCAGGGCGCCGAGCCTTCGTTGAGCGAAATGTCGGCGGCAGGGTTGAGGGCGTTTTTCAGGATCGCGCTCGCCTGGGACCTGAGCACCGACGAGCAGATTATTTTGCTCGGCTCGCCGGGCCGATCCACGTTCTTCAAGTGGAAACAGTCGCCGCAAACCGCCCGCCTCGGCCGCGACACACTCGAGCGCCTTTCGCTGCTGCTCGGCATCTACAAGGCTTTGCAGATTCTCCTCCCCCAGCCCGCCTCCGCCGACACCTGGATCAAGCGCCCCAACAGCGCGCCACCCTTCGGCGGCCGGCGCGCGCTCGACCGCATGCTGGCCGGCAACGTCAGCGACCTCGTGGCGGTGCGCCAGTATCTCGACGCCATGCGAGGCGGCTGGGCGTGACGCAAACGATCTGGCAGGACCGCTGGCGCAGCGCCCAGCTCACCTGGTCGCCCGCGTACCGCGTGATTCCCACGCGTTTTCCCGCCGTGAACCTGTTCGACCGCGTGGCTTCGGCGGAAGACTTCGAGGCGCTCTATGCGCTGGAAGCGCTCACCAACGACCGTCTGCGCACCGAAACCGGCGAACTGGACCTCGTGCCGCGCGAGGAGCGCCGCTTCGGCCCCGGCTATGGGCCGATCATGGCGGCGTTCACGCATCTGAATCCACAGGGCAGCCGTTTTTCCGACGGGACCTACGGCGTGTTTTACTGCGCGCGCTCGCGCGCCACCGCCGTCGCCGAAACGCGCTATCACTCGGCGCTTTTTCTCGCGGCCACGAATGAGCCGCCCATCCGCCAGCAAATGCGGCTCTACACGGTGATTGCGGATGGCGAGGTCATCGATCTGCGCGATGACCCCGCGCTGGATCCCGCCGTGCTCTCGCCCGACGACTACACGGCCGGCCAGGCACTGGGCCGCGCCGCCCGCGAGGCGCGCGCGCCGGGCATCGCGTATTCGTCTGTGCGCGACGCGGGCGGCGAATGTCTCGCCGCGCTCAGCACGACGCTGCTGCGCGCGTGCCATCACGCGGCGTATCTGGAATACAACTGGAACGGGCACACCATCGACATGGTGTTCGAGTTGAACAGAATCGTCTGACCGGCGCGGCAACAAGGCGGCCGCAGAGGCACAAGCCTCAGGGCAGCAAGATCGCGGCCGCGCCCTGCGCCAGCGCCTCGACCGTCGATACCGACCAGATGCGCGAGGTGAGCGCCTCGACCATGGTAAGGCGCCCTTCGGTGATGAAAGCCCCGGTGTCGATGAACACCTGCGAGCCGATCTGCCGCACTTCGCGCACGGGCGTATGTCCGCAGAACGTCAGCGAGAGCGCATGGCGCGCCGGGTCGCCCTTGCCGAGCACGAGATCGCGCCCCCAAAGCAGGCGTTCGCGCACATCGGGCTCGAACTGGCCGCTGTCGAGGGCGGCGTCGTCGCCGAAGAATTCCGCGTGAATCACATTGAAACGCTTCTCCCCATCGCCCACCACGCGCGCGAGCGGCAATTGGCGCAAGCGTTGCGCATAACGCACGAGCACCTCATCAGGGACGGTCTGCGCCCAGCCGCCGCCGATTCCGTACCAGCGATTGCGCGGCATGCGGCCTTCGGCCACGGCGCACAGCGCGTCTTCGTGGTTGCCGAGCACCGCATGGAACCACGGTTTGTCGAGCAGTGCGAGCGCCTGCTCACACTGCTCGCGATCGCCGCGGTCGACAAGATCGCCCACCGAGAACAGTCGGTCGCGCGAGGTGTCGAATTCGACCTCGCGCAAAAGATAGCGCAGCGCCTCCACGCAACCATGCAAATCGCCTACGACGAAGTCGCGACCTGCAAGGTTGGCGCGATGATGCTGAACGGGAGCGTCGGGTGTTTGCGTCATGGTTTCATCATAGCGCTGTGTGAGTGGGGCGTATGAGCGCCAAACATCGTAAGACCTGCGATTTCGCGGCGCGTCGAATGGCAGTGGCCGTGATCGTACGCAAGTGCCGTGCCCGAATCCTGGTTTGCGAAGGCTGTTCTGTCGAGCATCGTCGACCTCTTTCCCTTAGCTTTCGTCGTGGAATCCGACGCGGCCTCCCGGACGCCTCAAGCTCCGATGCCGCGCATGACTGCGCACCTCGACGCCCGGTCATACACGGTAGAATCGCCGCAACCCGAAGCCCGTCGCAAACTGCACGCCAGCATCCATTGCCCCCTTGCGCGGCACGCCAAACACCATGAACGTCATTCCACAGGTACTGCGCAACCGGCCGCATCTGATGATCGCCATCGCCGTAGGCATCATGCTCGGCGCGCTCTCGCCCCCCTCGATCCGCCCTTTGGCGCGCACCCTGCTCGGCTGGGACGCAACGGTGTGGACCTACCTCGTGCTGATGTGGTTCCACATGGCGTTCGCAAACGAAGAAAGCGTGCGCGCAAACGCCCGGCGCAACGACGAAAACGCGGTCACGGTTCTCGCTCTCATTTGTACGGCAACGGTCGCGAGCATCGTCGCCATCGTGCTCGAACTGGGCACGACGAAAGACCTCGGCACGGCCTCGAAAGTCCTGCATTCCGTGCTCACCGGCTTGACGCTCATCGGCGCGTGGTTTCTCATTCCCACCATTTTCACGCTGCATTACGCACGCCTCTATTACGGCTCCGATCCTGGCGAGCCGGCCCTCGCGTTTCCCGACGCGCATCTCACGCCGAATTACTGGGACTTCCTGTACTTCTCGTTCACCATCGCCTGCGCGTCGCAAACCGCCGATGTCGGCCTGCGCGGGCGCAGCGCGCGGCGCGGGGTGCTCGCGCAATCGATCCTGTCGTTCTATTTCAATGTTGCCGTGCTAGGGCTCTGCGTAAACATCGCCGCCAGCATGGTCGGCAGCTAGACTGACCGCAGTCTCGCTTCGCTGAAAGCATTCCGGCAATCGATGCCGGACGCTCCCCTCTCTGCCCGCTTTCACGCATTCGAGCGCCGCCGCTTGCATGGTTCGCGCGTGGGCATGTGCCTTGCTCGGCCACACCGGAAGTCGCCACGCGGCGCACGCGGTTTGGTTCCGGCCTGCTATTGCACTACTCTGAACAGCACGTGCCTGTCCACCACGCGCAGCGCGGCACGCTCCGGCAGCCCCCGGGCGGCGTGATCGCATTTCGGCTGAACCGTCCTGCATCCCCGTCGCCTGACGTACCTGGAATACGACCGATGGAACCTCCCCACGCCTATGCGCCGCGGATCTATTTCGTCCATTCCCTCCTTGTCGGACCACTCGAGGCGTGGCCGGCGCAGTTCGCCCGCGCGGCGTCGCTTGGCTTCGACCACGTCCTGATCGGCGCGCTGTTCGCAGCGGGCGCGGCGGGCGACGACCGCATCGTCGCCGATCATGCGCGTCTGAACGCGGCCTTCGCCAGCGCGCTTTCGGTAGACGACGCCGTACGCGAACTCGCTCGCGCGGCACAAACGCAGGGTGTCACGCTGCTCGCGGACCTCGTGCTCGACCGCGCCGCCGCCGACGGTGCCCTCTACACGGCGCACCCCGAATGGTTCCATCCTTTCGAGCCGGAAGACGCGCGGCTCGATCCGCGCCACGGCCATCGCGAAGCCAACGTCGCCTACGCGGATTTCGAGCGCGCGGCGGCGCCGCTCATCGCATGGTGGACGGCGCGCGCCATCGCGCTCGTCGAAGCCGGCATTGGCGGCTTTCGCATCGACTCGCCGCACCGCACGCCGCCGCATGTGCTGAGGTCGATTTTCGATGCGGTGCGCGCACGCTCGGCAACAACGCGCTGGCTCGCCGCAACGCCGGGGCTGCCTCGCGAAGCGATCACGCACCTGGAAGGCGCGGGCTTCGACGCCACGTTCTCGTCCCTGCGCTGGTGGGACTTCTCGTCGAGCTGGCTCGTCGAGGAGCACGCTGCATTGCGCCGCGTGGGCTCGCCGATCACGTTTCCGGAGGCGCCCTATGGCGAGCGCTACCTGCACGACCAGGAAGGCGCAGCCGACGCGCGCGCCGTCGAGCGCGCCTATCGCCGCATGCTGCGCGCAGCGGCCGCGCTCGGCACCGGATGGCTGATGCCGATGGGCTTCGAATATGGCGTGGACGAAGCGATAGCGCATAGCGGCAACAGCGTGCAAGCCTGGGAAGCGGCGAAAGCGCGCGCACCGTTCGACCTGAGCGCCGACGTCGCGCACGTCAACGCGCTGCAACGCGAGACCTGGCCCCTGCAGACCAACGGCGAGCTGCGCGCGCTCAATGGTCCAGGCGCGAGCGTCGCGGCGCTCCTGCGCGGCGACCGCGCCGACTTGCGAGACGCTGGCGACGCCGTGCTCACGCTCGTCAATCCCGCGCTCGCCGCGGCGGTGCGCGTGGATCTCTCGCGCCTCCTCGACGGCGTGCCTGGCGGCTTCACGCGCTTCGCACCGCTCGACGCGGAAACGCTGCGCGGCGCGCGCATGCCCGCGACGCGCGACGCGAGCGCGATACCCGATGTCTTCACGCTGCCGGCGGGCGCATGCTGGATGTTTCGCGCGCTCGCGAGCCCGCCCGTGGTGCTCGCGCCGCCCGAGGACCGCGGGAAGTCAAGCACGAGCGGACACAAGAGCGTGAGCGACGCGATCGCCGCGCCGCGTATCGCGATCGAAAGCGCGACACCTTCTGTCGATCACGGACGCTTTGTCGCGAAGCGCACCGTGGGCGAACGTTGCGAAGTGCGCGCGGCTATCTTCGCCGAAGGCCACGACCGCATCGACGCCGCCGTGCTCTGGCGCGCCGCCGACGAAACTGCCTGGCACGAGTCGCCCATGACGCCCGTGCCGCCTGCGGGGACCGACTTGTGGGCGGGCCGCTTCCCGCTCGATCGCGTGGGGCGCTACGAATACGTGGTGATCGCATGGCGCGACGACTTCGCCTCGCTCGCCGAACATGTGCACAAGAAGCGTGCTGCGAACCAGGCCGTCGATCTGGAGATGGAAGAAGCGAGCCGCCTTTTCGCACTCGTGCTTGCAACCGCCGACACATCGGACGCCGACGGCGACACCGGCAAGCGCACCCGCGACACGCTCGACGCCATCGTCAAGCGCTTCATTGGTGCGGATACCGAAACACGTTGCGCGCTGCTCGCCGCGCCCTCCACGGCCGCCGCCGTGCGCGCGGCGCATCACCGCCCCTTCCTCTCGCGCGACGCGATCGTCAATCGCGTGGATGCGGAGCGCAGCGCCGCGCGCTTCGCGAGCTGGTACGAGATCTTCCCGCGCTCGATGAGCGACGACGAATCGCGCCACGGCACCTTCGACGACGTGATCGCCAAATTGCCGCGCATCCGCGAAATGGGCTTCGACGTCCTGTACTTTCCGCCGATCCACCCCATCGGTCTCGCGAATCGCAAGGGGCGCAACAACTCGCTCACGGCGCAGCCCGGCGACTTGGGTAGCCCGTATGCGATCGGCGCGGCCGAAGGCGGCCACACCGCCGTGCATCCGCAACTGGGCACGCTCGACGACTTCCGCCGCATGCTCGCCGCGGCGCACGAACAAGGCCTCGAGATCGCGCTCGACTTCGCGATTCAATGCTCGCCCGACCATCCGTGGCTCAAGGCGCATCCGAACTGGTTCGCGTGGCGGCCCGACGGCACGCTGCGCTATGCCGAGAACCCACCGAAGAAGTATCAGGACATCGTGAACCCCGAGTTCTACGCGCACGACTCGAAACCCGCTCTGTGGCTCGCCTTGCGCGACGCGATCCTGTTCTGGGTGGACGCGGGCGTGCGCATTTTCCGCGTGGACAACCCGCACACGAAGCCGCTGCCATTCTGGGAATGGATGATCGCCGACGTGCGCGCGCGCCATCCCGACGTGATCTTCCTCTCCGAAGCCTTCACGCGGCCGCGCCTCATGTACCGGCTCGCCAAGCTCGGCTTCTCGCAGTCGTACACGTATTTCACGTGGCGCGAATCGAAGCGCGACTTTACCGACTACCTCACGGAGCTCACGCAAACCGAGGTGCGCGACTTCTATCGCCCGAACTTCTTCGTGAACACGCCCGACATCAATCCGCGCCACCTGCAAACCGGCGCACGTTCGAGCTTCCTGATCCGCGCGGCGCTAGCGGCAACGCTTTCGGGGCTCTGGGGCGTGTATTGCGGCTTCGAATTGTGCGAGGGGCGTGCGCTGCCCAACTCGGAAGAATATCTGGACTCCGAAAAATACCAGCTGCGCGCGTGGGACTGGCATCGGCCCGGCAACATCGTCGCGGAGATCGCCGCGCTCAACCGCATACGCCGCGCCAACCCGGCGCTGCACACGCATCTCGGCATCACGTTCCTCGATGCGCGCAACAACTCCATGCTCTGCTTCGAGAAGGCCACGCCCGCGCGCGACAACGTGATCGTCGTGGCGATCAATCTTGACGCCTTCAACGAACAGGGCGCCGACTTCGAACTCTCGTGGGCGACGTTCCAGCGCTGGCACCTCGACGACCATGCCACGCTCAACGTGGTCGACGAAATGACGGGCGAGCGCTTCGACTGGTACGGGCGCTGGCAGCATGCGCGGCTCGATCCGCATGCGCGGCCCTTCGCAATCTGGCGCATCGAGCCGGCGACTGGGCTGCCGCGCGAAGAACCCCCGCCCGAACACGCCGATGAGCACGCCGAAGCCCACATAGCAGGCCACCCCGAACTCGACGCGGACTTCCCGCCCGTAGGTGCGACATGAAACGCGACCCCGCTACGCACGAGCCTGTGGCAACCAACGTGCAGACCGTCACGCGCGACCCGACCGTGTCCGACCCGCAGCGCCGCGAAGAGCGCGCCACGCAACGACGCGGCAAGCCTTCGCTGCTCGGCGACGACCCGCTCTGGTACAAGGACGCGGTGATCTACCAGGTGCACGTGAAATCGTTCTTCGATGCGAACAACGATGGCGTGGGCGACTTTCCGGGCCTCCTCGCCAAGCTCGACTACATTGCGGGCCTTGGCGTGACGGCGATCTGGCTGCTGCCGTTCTATCCCTCGCCGCGCCGCGACGACGGCTATGACATCGCCGACTATCGCAACGTGCACCCCGACTACGGCCAGCTCGCCGACGTGCGCCGCTTCATCCAGGAAGCGCACGCGCGCGGCATTCGCGTGATCACCGAGCTCGTCATCAACCATACCTCGGACCAGCATCCGTGGTTCCAGCGCGCGCGCCGTGCAAAGCCCGGCTCGAATCATCGCAACTACTATGTGTGGTCCGATACCGACCAGAAGTACCAGGGCACGCGCATCATCTTCATCGACACGGAGCCGTCCAACTGGACGCACGACCCCATTGCGGGCGCGTACTACTGGCACCGCTTCTATTCGCACCAGCCCGACCTGAACTTCGACAATCCCGCCGTGCTGCGAGAAGTGCTGCAGGTCATGCGTTTCTGGCTCGACATGGGCATCGACGGGCTGCGCCTCGACGCCGTGCCCTATCTCGTGGAGCGCGAAGGCACGAACAACGAGAACCTGCCCGAGACGCACGCGATCCTCAAGCAGATTCGCGCGACCATCGACAAGCACTACCCGAACCGCATGCTGCTTGCCGAGGCGAACCAGTGGCCCGAAGACGTGCAGGAATACTTCGGCAAAGAAGACGAATGCCACATGGCGTTCCACTTCCCGCTCATGCCGCGCCTCTATATGGCGATCGCGAGCGAGGACCGCTTTCCGATCATCGACATCATGAAGCAGACGCCCGATCTGCCCGAACGCTGCCAGTGGGCGATCTTCCTGCGCAACCACGACGAGCTCACGCTCGAAATGGTCACCGACTCGGAGCGTGATTATCTCTGGAACACCTACGCGAGCGACCGCCGCGCGCGCCTGAACCTCGGCATTCGCCGGCGGCTCGCGCCGCTCATGGAGCGCGACCGCCGCCGCATCGAGCTCATCAACTCGCTGCTGTTTTCCATGCCAGGCACGCCGGTGATCTACTACGGCGACGAGCTAGGCATGGGCGACAACATCCATCTTGGCGACCGCGACGGCGTGCGCACGCCGATGCAGTGGTCGTCGGACCGCAACGGCGGCTTCTCGCGCGCCGACCCCGAACAGCTCGTGCTGCCGCCGCTCATGGGCTCGCTCTACGGCTACGACGCGATCAACGTCGAAGCGCAAAGCCGCGACCCGCATTCGCTGCTCAACTGGACGCGGCGCATGCTCGCCACGCGCCGCGCGAAGCAGGCGTTCGGGCGCGGCTCGATCCGCTTCCTGCGGCCCGCGAACCGCAAGATCCTCGCGTATCTGCGCGAAATGCCCGGCGAAGCGCCCATTCTGTGCGTGGCGAACCTGTCGCGCGCGCCGCAGGCCGTCGAACTCGACCTCTCCGAATTCGCCGGGACGGCGCCCGTCGAAATGACGGCCGATTCCGTCTTCCCGGCCATCGGTCAGTTGCCCTATCTGCTGACCTTTCCGCCCTACGGCTTCCTGTGGTTCCTCCTGTGCCCCGGCAACCAGCGGCCTTCGTGGAGCCAGCCGACTTCGGAACAGCTGCCCGAATTCGTGACCGTGGTGATACGCGAAGGACAAACGGGTGCGACGCCCGAAAACGTGCGGCTGCTCGAATCGGAAGTGCTGCCTTCGTGGCTCTCGCGGCGGCGCTGGTTCGCCTCGAAGGACAAGCCGCTGCGCTCGGTGCGCCTCGCGGCGCTCACGACGATACATGGCGCGGGGTTTGCGTTCACCGAGATCGAGGCGGAACTCGCGGATGGCACGAGCGAGCGCTACGTACTCCCGATCGCCATCACGTGGGGCGCCGAAATCACCACGCCGTTGCATATCCAGCTCGCGCTCTCGCGCGTGCGGCGCGGCCGCACCGTGGGCTACCTAACCGACGCCTTTTCGCTGCCCTGGTTCGCCTACGGCGTGCTGCGCAAGCTGCGCGAACACGCCGCGGTGCCCACGGTGCAACAGAGCACGATCCGCTTCGAGCCGACCGACCGGCTCGACGAACTGGACCTGGGCGAAGCGCCGGAAGTGCGCTGGCTCGCCGCCGAGCAGAGCAACAGCTCGCTCGTCATCGCGGAAGCACTCGTGCTCAAGATCGTGCGCCGGCTGATGGCGGGGGTGCACCCCGAAGCGGAAATGAGCCGCTACCTCACGAAGCTTGGCTACGCGAACACGGCGCCGCTCTATGGCGAAGTGGTGCGCGTCGATCCCGCGGGCGTGCCGCACACGCTCGTCATCGTTCAGGGCTTTATCGACAACCAGGGCAATGCCTGGGACTGGGCGCTCGATTACCTGCGCCGTACGATCGACGAACTCGCGCTCGCCATGAACGACGACACGAGCGTCGATCAGGCGCACGAAGAAGAGGCCGTGCAAGGCTACTGCTCGGTGATCGGCGCGATCGGCAAGCGGCTCGGCGAATTGCACGCGATGCTCGCGCGACCCACCGAAGACGAAGCGTTCGCCGCCGTCGCCGCCACGCCCGACGACGTCCGCGCCTGGATCGCCGATGCGAAGTCCATGCTCAACGAAGCGCTCGATATCGTCGCGCAGCATACGGGCAACGACGAACAGACGCTGGACGCCGATGCACGCGACCTCGCACGCGGCCTGATCGAGCGCCGCAAGGCGCTCGTCTCGAAGATCGACGAACTCGTGCCGCTCGATGCAAAGGCGGCGCGCATACGCATACACGGCGACTTCCATCTGGGTCAGGTGCTGCTTTCGCAGGGCGACGCGTATCTGATCGACTTCGAAGGCGAGCCCGCGAGAGCGCTCGAATACCGGCGAGCGAAGACCTCGCCGTTGCGCGACGTGGCGGGCCTGCTGCGCTCGCTCTCTTATGCGGGCGCCGCTGCGCAATCGACGCTCGAGAACGCGCCGCAGCCGGTCGTCGACCGCAAGCGCGCGCTGTTCGAGCGCTTCCGCGGCTACGCGGCCGAAGCGTTCCTGAGTCAATATCGCGCGGCCGTGGCCGAAGCGCCGCTCACGCTCGTGAGTGCGTCGCACGAACAGGCGCTGCTCGACCTGTTCCTGATCGAGAAGGCGGCCTACGAGATCCGCTACGAAGCGGCGAACCGCCCCGCGTGGCTCGCACTGCCGGTGCGCGGGCTCGCGGCGATCGCGGCGCGCGTGCTCGGCCTGGCCCCCACGCAGTCCCATTCCGGAGGAGGTGCCCATGGCTGACCGCGCGCCCCACGCCGGCCTGAATCCGCAGGATGCCGACGCGCTCGCCGGCGCACACCATTCCGATCCTTTCGCAGTGCTCGGGCTGCATTGGGTGGACGGCGCGCCCTATGTGCGCGCGTGGCTGCCGAACGCCGCAGGCGCGAGCGTGGTGGCGCGCGACCGCGCCCACACGCTCGGCGAGCTCGCGCTCGTGCACCCCGCGGGACTCTATGCGGGGCCGCTCGCGCAAGCCGTGCCCTACCGCCTCGTGATCGACTGGCATGGCGTCAGCCAGGAAATCGAGGACACCTATTCATTCGGTCCGCAGCTTTCAAGCGAAGCGCTGGTGCGCCTCGCCGACGGCGACCCCTACGCGGTGCTCGAATGCCTCGGTGCGCGCCCGCTCACCTGCGAGGGCGTGCCCGGCGTGCGCTTCGCCGTCTGGGCGCCGAATGCGAAACGCGTGTCCGTGGTGGGCGATTTCAATGCGTGGGACGGCCGTCGCCACCCCATGCGGCTGCGCCATGAGGCAGGTGTCTGGGAGCTCTTCATTCCGCGCGTGGCGGCGGGCGCGCGGTACAAGTATGAAATCCTCGGCGCGCGCGGCGCGGTGCTGCCGCTCAAGGCGGACCCCTGCGCGCAGCAGACGGAATGCCCGCCGGGCACGGCTTCGATCGTGGCGCCCGTCGAGGCCATCGAGCATTACGCGTGGCGCGATCACGACTGGCTGCAAACGCGCGTGCAACGGCAGAACGCGCGTGCCGCGATATCGGTGTACGAAGTGCACGCGCCTTCGTGGCTACCCACGCAGGGCGCCGACGCCCCCGCGCCGAACTGGGCCGCGCTCGCCGAACGCCTGATCCCCTACGCGCAGGGCATGGGCTTCACGCACCTCGAATTGCTGCCCGTGGCCGAGCATCCGTTTGGCGGCTCGTGGGGCTATCAACCGCTTGCGCAATTCGCGCCCACGGCGCGCCTCGGCTCCCCGGTGGACTTCGCGGCGTTCGTCGATCGCGCGCACGAAGCGGGCCTTGGCGTGATTCTCGACTGGGTGCCCGCGCATTTTCCGAACGACACGCACGGTCTCATCGATTTCGACGGCACCGCGCTCTACGAGCATGGCGATCCGCGCGAAGGTTATCACCCCGACTGGAACACGATGATCTACAACCTGGGACGCCGCGAGGTGAGCGCGTTCCTGATCGCATCGGGCCTTGCGTGGCTCTTGCGCTATCACGTGGATGCACTGCGCGTGGACGCCGTCGCCTCGATGCTCTATCGCGACTATTCGCGCGCGCAAGGCCAGTGGGTGCCCAATATCTACGGCGGCCGCGAGAATCTCGAATCGATCGCCTTTCTCAAGCGCCTCAATCACGAAACGCAATACGTGCCCCAGCGCCCCGGCGTCATCACCATTGCCGAGGAATCGACAGCATGGCCCGGCGTCACGGCGCGCCCCGAAGACGGCGGCCTCGGCTTCCAGTTCAAGTGGAACATGGGCTGGATGCACGACACGCTTCACTACATGCACGAGGACCCCGTTTACCGCCGCTATCACCATCATCTGATGACGTTCGCGATGGTCTACGCGTGGTCCGAGCGTTTCGTGCTGCCGCTTTCTCACGACGAAGTGGTGCACGGCAAGGGGTCGCTGCTAGGCAAGATGCCCGGCGACCGCTGGCAGAAATTCGCGAATCTGCGCGCGTACTTCGGCTTCATGTGGGCCCACCCCGGCAAGAAGCTGCTCTTCATGGGCGGCGAGTTCGGGCAAATGGCCGAGTTCGATCACGACGGCACGCCGCACTGGAACCTGCTCGACGACCCGCAGCACCGCGGCGTGCAAACGCTCGTGCGCGACCTGAACCGCCTCTACACGAGCGAGCCCGCGCTCTATACGCTCGACTCGGAGCCCGGCGGCTTCGAGTGGCTCGTTTCCGACGACACGGAAAACAGCGTGCTCGCATGGCGCCGCGTGGACGGCTCGGGCGGCGAGATCGTCGTGATCTGCAACTTCACGCCGGTGCCGCGCCACGGCTATCGCATCGGCATGCCGCAGCCCGGCCAGTGGGAAGAGGTGCTGAACACCGACGCCGAGGTCTACGGCGGCTCGAACATAGGCAACGGGGGGCTCGTCAACACCGAGAGCGTTGCGAGCCACGGCAAGCCGCAGTCGGCCGCGCTCGTTCTCCCGCCGCTCGGCACGCTGATCCTGCGCCTGCGCCGCTAGCGGTGCGCAGCATCGAAATAATCAGGAATCCGATGCAAAACGAAGAACAACATGGGGAGCATCGTCATGGCGAATGGCCCGCCTGATCGCCTGCTGCCCGGTGCTCCATGGCCGCTCGGGGCGACGTGGGACGGGCTCGGCACCAATTTCGCCGTGTTTTCGGCCCACGCCTGGCGCATCGAGTTGTGCCTCTTCGACCCGACCGGCCGCAAGGAACGCATCCGCTATACCCTGCCCGAATGCACCGACGAGGTGTGGCACGGCTATTTGCCCGGCGCCCATCCCGGCACCGTCTATGGCCTGCGCGCGCACGGCCCCTATCAGCCGCATCTGGGGCACCGCTTCAACCCGCACAAGCTGCTGCTCGACCCTTACGCGCGGCGGCTCATCGGCCAGTTCCGCTGGTCGGACACGCTCTACGGCTACCGCGCCCACTCGAACCGCGTGGACCTCTCGATCGACCGGCGCGACTCGGCGCCCGCCATGCCCAAGTGCGTGGTCGTCAACGACAACTTCGACTGGTCGCGCGACCGGCGGCCCAATACGCCGTGGGGCGACACCGTGATCTATGAAGCGCATCTGCGCGGACTCTCCATGCAGCGTTACGATTTGCGCACGCACATGCGGGGCACCTTCGCGGGGCTGGCCGCGCCGCGCTTCATCGAGCACCTGCACAAGCTCGGCGTGACGGCGATCGAGCTGTTGCCGGTGCACGCGTTTCTGACCGAGCGCTTTCTGCTCGATCGTGGTCTGCGCAACTACTGGGGCTATAACCCAGCGGCGTTCTTCGCGCCCGAACCCAGCTACCTGGTCGGCTACGACACCGACGAAATGCGCATCGCCGTGCGGCAGTTTCATGCGGCGGGTATCGAGGTCTTTCTCGACGTGGTCTACAACCACACCTGCGAAGGCGGCGAGATGGGCCCCACCGTCTCGTGGCGCGGCCTCGACAACGCCTGCTATTACCGCTGCGTGCCCGGCGACGAGCGCCACTTCATCAACGACACGGGCTGCGGCAACACGCTCGATCTTTCGCATCCGCGCGTGCTGCAGATGGTCGCCGATTCGCTGCGCCACTGGGCCACGTCATACGGTATCGACGGCTTTCGCTTCGACCTCGGCGTGACGCTCGGGCGCGAGCCCCCGGGCTTCGACCCGCACGGCGGCTTCTTCGACGTGCTGCGCCAGGACCCCGTGCTCTCGCAGTGCAAGCTGATTTCCGAACCGTGGGACGTGGGCCCCGGCGGCTACCAGCTTGGCAACCATCCGCCCGGCTTCTCCGAATGGAACGACCGCTTTCGCGACAGCGTGCGGCGCTACTGGCGGGGCGCGCCGGGCCAGCGCGCGGATCTCGCGGCGCGCCTCACCGGCAGCGCGGATCTGTTCGACAAGCGCAGGCGCCGGCCGTGGGCGTCGATCAACTTCATCACCTCGCACGACGGCTTCACGCTCGCCGACCTCGTTTCGTACGAGCGCAAGCACAACGAGGCCAACGGCGAAGAGAACCGCGACGGCCACAACGAGAACTGGAGCGCGAACTGGGGCGTGGAAGGCCCGACCGACGACCCCGCCATTCTCGCCACGCGCGCACGCGTGGCCCGCTCGATGATGGCCACGTTGTTGATCGCGCTCGGCACGCCCATGCTGCTCGCCGGCGACGAGGCGTGCCGCACGCAGCGCGGCAACAACAATGCGTACTGCCAGGACAACGATATGTCGTGGTTCGACTGGGCGCTCGCCGAAACGCCCCAGGGCAAGGCCATGACACGCTTCGTCGCGCGTGTCATCGCGCTGCGCCGCGAACATCCGCTGCTGCACGAAACGCGTTTTCTGTTCGGCGAGCGCGAGCTGATGCCCGGCGTGCACGACATCGACTGGTTCGACGAACGCGGCGAGCCGCTCTCGCCCGAGGCCTGGCATGACCACGAAGCCAGCGCCTTCACCATGCGGCGCGCAGGGGCGGGACTCCACGGTGAAATGGAAGTATTGTTGATGATGCTGAACGCTTCGCAAGGCGCCGTGACGTTCGCCGCGCCCGACCCGCGCATGGCATGGGAGGTGCTGCTCGATACGGCGCGCCCCGACGCGGCACCCTATGCCCTGCCCGACACGACGTACGAGCTGGCCGCGCGCGCGCTGGCCGTGCTATGCGCCCGGCCGGCGCGTGCCGGTACGCACCGGCCGCCGGGCGCTCGCAGCGACGCGAACGCGCCCGACCCGCGCCGCAACCCGGGCGCGCCCGGGTCGGGCCCGCTTGCGGGTCCGGATGAAGCCGCCGCAGGATGAGGGAAGGACGCCAAGGAACCCGCCATGTCCCCGCTTACGCATGATCCGCACGTCCGACATTACATGCATTGCCTGCCGTTCGGCGCGCAATTGATCGGCGCGGCGCACGCACAGCCGCATACGCGCTTTCGCTTCTGGGCACCGTCGTGCGAGGCGGTGCAGATCATGTTCGAGGACGCGCCGGACGCTCCTGCCCCCCTCGACATGACGCCGAGCGGCAACGGCTGGTTCGAGGCGCAGGCGCAGTGTGGCCCCGGTACCCTTTACCGCTACTGCATCGACGATCGGCAACGCGTACCGGACCCCGCATCGCGCTTTCAGCCGCAGGGCATACACGGCCCCAGTCAGGTGCTCGACCCGCGCGCATATGCCTGGCGGCACGCGCACTGGCAAGGACGGCCCTGGGAGGAGACCGTGCTCTACGAACTCCACGTGGGCGCGCTCGGCGGCTACACGGGCGTGGTGAAGCGCCTGCCCGCACTCGCGGAACTGGGCGTGACGGCCGTCGAACTCATGCCGCTCAATGACTATCCGGGCGAGCGCGGCTGGGGCTACGACGTCGTACTGCCGTATGCGCCGCACGCGGCCTATGGCAGTCCTGACGAACTGAAAGCCCTCATCGACGCCGCGCACGGGCTGGGGCTGCAGATGTTCATCGACGTCGTATATAACCACTTCGGTCCCGACGGCAACTGGCTCGGGCGCTATGCCAAGCCGTTTTTCCGCGAGGGCGTGAGGACGCCATGGGGCGACGCGCTCGACTTCGACCGCTTCGAAGTGCGCGACTTCTATTGCGACAACGCGCTTTACTGGCTCACGGAATATCGTTTCGACGGTCTGCGCATCGATGCCGCGCACGCGATCGGCAACACCAACTGGCTGCGCGAGCTCGCAGACCATGTGAAGGCGCGCGTGGAGCCGGGCCGCCAGGTGCACCTCGTGCTGGAAAACGAGCACAACGAAGCCAATCTGCTCGAATCGCATTTCAGCGCGCAATGGAACGACGACGCGCATCATTGCTTTCACGTGCTGCTGACCGGCGAATCGGAGGGCTACTATCGCGCGTTCAGCGATTCGCCGATCACGAAGCTCGCGCGCGTGCTTGGCGAAGGCTTCGCGTATCAGGGCGACCCGTCGCCCGTGCATGCGGGCCAGGCGCGCGGCGAGCCGAGCGCTCACCTGCCGCCCACCGCCTTCGTGATGTTTCTGCAGAACCACGACCAGATCGGCAATCGCGCGCTCGGCGAGCGGCTGCGCTCGCTGACCGACGACGACGCCCTGCGCGCGGCCACCGCGATGCTGCTGCTATCGCCGCAAATTCCGCTGCTCTTCATGGAAGAGGAATACGGCTCGACGCAACCGTTCCAGTTCTTCACCGACTTCGCCGGCCCGCTCGCCGACGCCGTGCGCGAAGGCCGCCGCCGCGAATTCAAGGCGTTCAGCGCGTTCAGCGACGAAGCGAGCCGCACGCGCATTCCCGATCCGAACGCGCTGCAGACCTTCGTGAATTCGTCGCCGCCCGCCGATGCGCCGCTCGACGGCGAGCGGCTCGAATGGATGCACTTCTACAAATCGGCGCTGTGCGTGCGCGCGCATCTGCTGATGCCGCGCCTGCGCCACGCTCGCGCGCTCGGCGCGAGCGTGCTCGCCGACGACGCCCCGAACGGCCTCGCCGCGCTCGTCGCACGGTGGCGGCTCGACGACGGCGAAACACTCACGATCGCGTTGAACCTGGGCCGCGACGGCGTACGCCTCGATCCGCGGCCCGAAGGCATGGTGATCTTCGAGACGCCGCCGCGCGCGCGCGACTATGCGGACAAAGGCATGCTGCCGGAAAGCGCATGCATTGCGTGGCTGACCGGCGACGTACCCGAGTTCTCGGGCAAGCACGATGCGCGCGTCGTGCACCGCGAGGAGCCGTACGCATGAGCACGGGGCGCCGCAGCGATTCACTCGCGAAACTCGCCGCCCGCGCGGGCTTCGAAGTCGAATGGACCGACGCCCATGGCACCGTGCAGCACGTGCCCGATAGCACGCTCGCCAGCTTGCTCGAATGCGCAGGGCTGCCCTGCGCGAACGCCACGCAAATCCGCCAGAGCACGTCCGCGCTCAACGCGGAGCAGTCGGCGCGCCGCCTGCCGCCGCTCATCACCGCCGAATGCGAAAGCGCGATCGAACTGCCGCCTTCGGCCGTACGCGCGGGGAGCCACTACCGGATCGACCTCGAGAGCGGCGAGCATATCGAAGGCCGCTTCACCACGCCGCGCGGCGAGAGCGCCTTGCTCGCGCCGCTTTCGGAGCCCGGATATCACACGCTCACGGTCAACGATCATCGCCTGACGATTGCCGTTGCGCCGCCACACTGCCATACCGTCGCCGATGCCTGGCGCGCCCGCCACGGCGACAGCGGCCCGGTTCCGCCGCTCTGGGGACTCGCCGCCCAATTGTATGGACTCCGACGCAAAGGCGATGGCGGCATCGGCGACTATACGGCGCTCGCCACGCTCGCCAAAGAAAGCGCGCAACGCGGCGCGCAAGCGCTTGCGGTGAGTCCGACGCACGCGATGTTCAGCGCGGCGCCCGGTCACTTCAGCCCTTATGCGCCTTCGTCGCGGCTCTGGGTCAATGTCGCGCACATCGACCCCGCTGCGGTATTCGGCGCCAAGGCGGCACACGACGCGAGCGTGGCCGCGCATGCCGGTGACGCCTGGCGCGAACTCGAAGCGGCGCCGCTCGTCGACTGGCAGCGTGCCTTGCCGCTCAAGCTCCAGGTGTTGCGCGCACTGTTCGAGCGCTTCGACACGCAAGAGCGGCCGAGCGGTTCGCCGCTTGCCGCCGCCTTCGAGGCATTCTGCGCACAGGGTGGCGAGCCGCTCGAAGACCACGCGCGCTTCGAAGCGCTGCAGGAAACCATGCTGCGCGACCCCGGCGGCCCTCGCCACTGGCGCGACTGGCCCGAGCCGCTGCGCGACCCGCGCAGTCCCGATGTGGCGACGTTCGCAGAGGAGCATCGGCGCGAAGTCGATTTTCATCGCTTCCTGCAATGGCTCGCGGCGGAAGGACTCTCGAACGCGCAGCGCTGCGCGCGCGACGCCGGGATGGCGATCGGCCTCGTCGCCGATCTCGCCGTGGGCTGCGACGGCGCCGGCTCGCACGCATGGTCGCTGCCGCAGGACATGCTGCAACGCGTTTCCGTGGGCGCGCCGCCCGACATCTTCAACCAGGCCGGGCAAAGCTGGGGCCTCACCACGTTCTCGCCGCGCGCGATGCACAACAACGGCTTTCGCGCGTTCATCGACATGCTGCGCGCCGCGTTCGCCCACGCGGGCGGCGTGCGCATCGATCATATCCTCGGGCTGCGGCGTCTCTGGCTCGTGCCCGAAGGCGAAAGCGCGCGCCACGGAGCCTACCTGCGCTATCCGTTCGACGACCTCGTGCGGCTCATCGCGCTGGAGTCGTGGCGTCATCGCGCGATCGTGATCGGGGAAGATCTCGGCACCGTGCCGCCGGGCTTGCGCGAAAGGCTCGCCGCGCACGGCCTCTACGGCATCCGCGTGCTGTGGTTCGAGCATGACGGCAAGGGCTTCATCGCCCCCTCGCGCTGGGATCCGCACGGTGTCGCGACCACCACCACGCACGATCTCGCGACGGTCGCGGGCTGGTGGCGCGGCGCGGACATCGACTGGCGCAACCGCATCGGCCAGACACTGGCGCGTGCGGACGGCCGCGACCCCGTCGCGCTCGAACACGCGCGACGCGCGACCGATCGCCTCGCGCTCTGGCGCGCGCTGCAGCAAAGCGGCTTCGCGCCGCCCGACGCCAACCCGCCGCCAGCCGACGATCCGCCTGTGAATGGCGCACTCGGCTACGTGGCGGCAACGAAGTGTCCGCTCGTCACCTGCCCGCTCGAAGACCTGCTCGCGTTGTCCGACCAGCCGAATCTGCCCGGCTCCATCGACGAGCATCCGAACTGGCGCCGCCGCCTCACGCTGCCCGTCGAATCACTGTTCGCCGATCCGGGCGTTGCGGCGCGCGTCGAGACCGTCGTTCGGGCACGCGAGGCCGTCGCGCGCACCCAGGCCGATGCCAGCGCAGCCGACACGGGCGCCGATACGCGCGACGCCAACCCAACCGCCAGCGGCGCGCCGGGCGCGCCCGAAACGAAGCCGACGCCATGACACACCCTCGCGCGACGCTGCGCCTGCAACTCCATCAGGGCTTCACTTTCGACGACGCGCTCGCGCAGCTCGACTACTTCGCCGCGCTCGGCGTGAGCCATCTCTATCTTTCGCCGCTCACGACCGCGCAGCCGGGCTCGATGCACGGCTATGACACCGTGGACTACGGCACGGTCAGCGCGGAACTGGGCGGCGAAGGCGCGCTGCGGCGCCTGGCCGCGAAAGTGCACGAGCGCGGCATGGGCATCGTTGCCGACTTCGTGCCCAATCACATGGGCGTGGGCGGCGCGCACAACGCATGGTGGCTCGACATCCTCGAATGGGGACGTCACAGCGCCTATGCGCGTCACTTCGACGTGGACTGGCACTCCCCGGACCCCGCGCTGCGCGGCAAGGTGCTGATGCCGTTTCTTGGCGCACAGTACGGCGAGGAACTCGCGGCGGGGCGCATCGAACTGAAGTTCGATCCTGTGGCCGCACGCTTTTACGTGCAGTACGGGCCGCACGTGTGCCCGATCTGCCCGACCGACTACGCCGTGCTGCTGCAATCCGCGAACCGCGCCGACCTCAATACGCTCGCCGGGCCGTTCCAGGGCCTCACGACACAGCCCGACGATCAGGCGCGCGCCGCCGCCGGGCGCGACGCGCTGCGCGCGTTCGTGGAAAGCGCCGGCACCGACCCGATCGATTTCGCTCTGGAATCCTACTCAACTGCGGACCCCGTGGCGCGCGACAGGCTGCATCGTCTCCTGGAGCGCCAGCACTTCCGTCTGGCCTGGTGGCGCACCGCCACCGACGAGATCAACT
Organism: Paraburkholderia sp. JHI2823; assembly: GCF_038900695.1. NCBI lineage: Bacteria > Pseudomonadati > Pseudomonadota > Betaproteobacteria > Burkholderiales > Burkholderiaceae > Paraburkholderia > Paraburkholderia sp. JHI2823. Next base: position 35,456 of record NZ_JAYMRY010000005.1, read on the forward strand.
GGCGGCGCTTCTTCGACGTCACCACGCTCGCGGGCGTGCGAGTGGAGCGGCATGACGTGTTCGAGGCCGTGCACAAGCTCCTGTTCCGGCTCTACGCAGACGGCGTGATCGACGGCGTGCGCATCGACCATGTCGATGGCCTCGCCGATCCGCGCGAGTACTGCGAGCGGCTGCGGCAGCGGCTCGCCGCGCTGCGCGCCATGCCGCCTTTCATCGTGGTCGAGAAGATCCTCGCGCACGGTGAAACGCTGCGCGACGATTGGCCCGTGCAGGGTACGACGGGTTACGACTTCATGAACGACGTGGGCGCGTTGCTGCACGATCCCGCTGGCGCAGCCCCGCTCGCCGAAGCGTGGGCCGCGATTTCGGGCGACGACAGGCCCTTCCAGGACTATGCGCTCGACGCGCGCCGCGAGATGCTGGCCGCGTATCTTCCCGCCGAGCTGGACCATGTCACGCGCGCGCTCCATCGCATCGCACGCGAGCTGCCGGCCACGCGCGACACCACGTATGCATCCGTGCATCGCGTGGTCGCGCATCTGGCGATCTATTTCCCGATCTACCGGATCTATCCGGTCAATGGTCTGCGCAGCGCCCTCGACAACCGCTATTTCGACGTCGCGCTCGAAGCCGCGCGAAGGGCGTTGCCGCGCGCGAGCCTCGCGGCGCTCGGGCTCGTCGACGCCTGGCTCGGCGGCTCCGCACCCGAGGCGGCCGCCAGCGCCGGCAACAGCGGCGGCGGCGTGAAGGCGCCGCGCACCGCGCAAGCGGGCGCTGGCAGCACCCAGTCGAACCCGCCGCTCAGCCATGCGCTGATCGCGCAGCGCACCGCGCTCGCGCTGTTCTCCCAGCTCACCGCGCCGCTCGCTGCAAAGGCGACGGAGGACACGGCGCTCTACCGCTACGGCCGCCTGCTCTCGCGCAACGAAGTGGGCGCGGATCCCGATGACTTCGCGCGCACGCCGCACGACTTTCATGTGGCGAACCGGCTGCGCCAGCGGCGCCCGTTCGGCCTGCTCGCCACGGCCACGCACGACCACAAGCGCGGCGAGGACGTGCGCGCGCGCCTTGCGGTGCTGAGCGAAATCGCGGGCGACTGGAGCGCCACGCTACGCGCCTGGTCGACGCTGAACCAGACGCATCGCCGCAACGAAGGCGCCGCGGGCACGCTCTGGTCGCCAGGGCCGACGGTCGAGGCGATGCTCTATCAAACGCTGGTCGGCTGCTGGCCGCCCGACCTGGACCCCGGCGACGAAGCGGGCGTGCATGCGCTCGCGGAACGCGTCGCGCAGTGGCTGTTGAAAGCGCTGCGAGAAGCGAAGCTGCGCACCAACTGGCTCTCGCCCGACGAACAATATGAGTCGGAGTGCCAGGCATTTCTCTTCGATATCCTGGCACCGCAGCGGCGCGACGGCTTCCTTCAGGCGCTCGCCGGATTCGTCGCGCGCGTGGCGCCCGCGGGCGCGGTCAATTCCCTGCTGCAAACGGTGCTGCGGCTCACCTCGCCCGGCATACCGGATCTCTATCAGGGCACCGAACTATGGGATTTCAGCCTCGTCGATCCGGACAACCGGCGGCCCGTCGATTACGCGTCCCGCGCTGCCGCGCTCGACGATCGAGCGCCCGCCGCAAAGCTCGAGGAATGGCGCAACGCGCAAGTGAAGCTGGCCACTGTGCGGCGCCTGCTCGCAGTGCGCGAGCGCGCGCCGGAACTGCTGCGCGAAGGCGAGTATCTGCCGCTCACGGCGAACGGCGCACAGGCTGCGCATGTGATCGCGTTCGCGCGCCGTCATGGCAACGCGTGGGCGATCGTGATCGGCACGCACCTCGCTGCCGGCCTGCTGGACGGCGACACGCCGCTCGTCGCGACCGAGCGCTGGGAAGATACGGCGGTCGAGTTGCCGAAGGGTCTTGCCGAGGCATCGCTTCACGACTGGCTCAGCGAGATCACGCATACGGTCGGCAACGGCAACGCGCTCGCGTTGCGCGACATCTTGAAGGCGATGCCCGTGGCCGTGCTCTGCACGCTCACGCGCGGCTAGCACCACACTCGGGGCACGCTCAGCCGCCCTCGTCCTCGAGATCTTTCGGGTACACGCGCACGAGCACGATGCGCGGCCCCTTCATCTTCTTCACGACGACGTCGAAGCGGTCGAACGCCACGCGCTGCCCTTCGGCAGGCAGATCGTTGAGCGCGTGAATCACGAGGCCCCCCACCGATTCCGCGCGCCCCTCGTCGATGTCGATGCCGAGGGCCTGCTCCAGCGACACCACGGGCAGACTGCCGCGGCCCATCAGCGTGCCGTCGTCCATGCGGGTCCAGTCGGTGTCGGCCTGGTGGAACTCGTCGTGAATCTGGCCGACGAGCGCGCCGAGCAGATTGTCGAGCGTGAGAAAGCCCGCCGGGCGCGCGCCCTTGTGCCCCACGAGCGCGAAATGCGGCGCGCCCTTGCGAAAGCGCCGGAACAGCGCGAGCGCGGGCGTATCGGGCCGCACGTATTGCACGGGACGCACGAACTTGCCGAGATCGTCGAGCGCATTGCCCGCCTCGCGCGCGAGCAGCAAATCCTTCAGATGGATGAGGCCCGCCACGCGCTCGCCCGAGGCATCTTCGAACAGCGGGTAGCGGCTGAAGCGGTGGCGCGCCACGATCTGCATGTTCTCGCGCAGCGACAGGTCGCGGCGCAGGCCCACCATCTCATGCGTGGGCCGCATGAGGTCGGAAATGGTGAGACGCGAGAAGTCGAGCGAATGGGCGAGCGTGTTCCATTCGTCGGCGCTATAGGCGTTCGCGGCAAGCGCGGGGCGCCGCGGCTGCGCGCCGGTTGCGCCGGTCGAACCATTCGCGCCGTGTGTGCCGTTTGCGCCGTTGCCGCCGTACTGCGCCTGCAGGGCGTCCACCGCCTCCGCCTCGGCCTCGGCGGCGGCGCGACGGCTGCGCAGGATCAGCTTGAGTTCGTCGGTCGAATAATGCGTGTCGTGGCCGTGTTCGGACGACAGGCCCGCGAGGCGCAGCACAGCGTTCGCGCTCGAATTGAGCATCCAGATCGCCGGATACATGGTCCAGTAGAAGCCATAGAGCGGCATGGCCGCCCACAGCGAAATCTTCTCGGCCTGGCGAATAGCCAGTGACTTCGGCGCAAGCTCGCCCACCACGATGTGCAGGAACGAGATGACCGTGAACGCGAACACCAGCGAAACAGCGTGCACCAGCTGCGCCGATTGCACGCCGAACCACTCGAAGACTGGCGCGAGCAACTGCGCGAAAGCCGGCTCGCCGATCCAGCCAAGACCGAGCGAGGCGAGCGTGATGCCGAGCTGGCAGGCCGAAAGATAGGCGTCGAGCTGGCCATGGACTTTGGCGAGCAGCCGGCCGCGCAAGCCATGCTGATGCGCGAGGCTCTGCACGCGCGTGGCGCGCAGCTTGACGAGGCCGAATTCGGCCGCGACGAAGAAACCGTTGAGGGCAACGAGCAGAAACGCCCCGACGAGGGCGAGAAGCTGGATCAAGACAAAAGGCTCCGAAAGACGAAGCGCTCAGTATAAGGGGTGCAAGCTGAATGAAAGGCGCCGAAAGACGGCGACGCGTTGCCCGCGCGCCGCCAGCGTGCATTCATGCACCGTTGAGCGGCACATTCAGCGCAAGCGTGACGGCCTCGCCCTCACCCAGCACGGAAGGCGCTTCGAAGCGGCCACCATGCGCCTCGGCCACGCGCTGGCACAGCGCCAGCACCCAGGCGTAGCGCCCCGCTTCCTGCTGCTCGCTCGCCTGGGCGCGCGCGAACCGCTCCAGCACGTGCGCCAGCGTTTCGTCGGTGAGCAGCCGGGGCGAGGCTTGCCATTTCACGGCGAACTGCGCCGCAGTCGCCGTCGCGCCCGCCGTGAGCGCCACGCTCGCGCCCTGCGGGCTCGTTTCCGCCGCGAAGACCAGCATCAACCACAGCGCCTGCGCGATGCGCTCGCGGTCGCCGTCGAGCATCGCCGCGCCGGTCGCGTCCTCCACCTCGAAGCTCACGCCTCGGGCGTCGCCCAGCGCGATGCGGGCATCGTCGGCGGCTTCGGGGATCAGCACGGTGGGCTCGAACGGCGCGCGCGCGATGCGCAGCTTGCGCGTTTCTGCACGTGTGGTATCGACGAGCGTTTCGATCAGCTGAACCTGCTGCTCCACCCCCGTGCGAATGCCGCCCAGCGCGCGCTGGGCGGCCGTGTCGGCGTTGTCGATCTTGCGTTCGAGCACATAGGCCCAGCTATGGATCGCGTTGAGCGGGCTGCGCAGATCGTGCGAGACGCGCGACAGCACCTGATCGCGCATGAAAAGCGCTACCTCGGCGCACAGACGCGCCGTGCGTTCGGTACGGGTTTGCGAAAGCGACACCATCGGATTCCTCGTGTTTCGCCTCTAGCCAGGCGAGCGGTCCTCATTATAGGCAGGGGTAGGCCGCATTCCCCGTGCCTGAAGCGGGCCTATACGCCATGTCCTGCAAAGCGCCTACAATAGCGTGCTAATTTCATCCGAATCAGGAGTTTTCCATGTCTAGCGTGACCACCGCATCCGGCCTCAAGTACGAGGACCTGACCGAAGGCACCGGCGCCGAAGCGAAGGCCGGCCAGAGCGTCACCGTGCACTACACCGGCTGGCTCACGGACGGCCAGAAGTTCGATTCGAGCAAGGACCGCAACGATCCGTTCGCCTTCGTGCTCGGCGGCGGCATGGTCATCAAGGGCTGGGACGAAGGCGTGCAGGGCATGAAGGTGGGCGGCGTGCGCAAGCTCACGATCCCGCCGCAACTGGGCTACGGCGTGCGCGGCGCGGGCGGCGTGATTCCGCCGAATGCCACGCTCGTGTTCGAAGTCGAGTTGCTCGCCGTTTGAGGGCGCCCGGCGCGCTTGCCTGCTCTGCAGCCATAACGTTCATGACGACTCCCCATCAGCACACGCCCATCAATGCGCCGGGCGTCGAGTTGCGCCGCTATGGCACGACAGAGGCAACCGATCTGCACGATTTTCACCAGATCGTGCTCGGCCTCGACGGCGAGATGGAGATGACCGTGAACGGCCTGGGCGAGCGTATCGACCGCTGTTCCGCGTGGCTCATTCCGGCGGGCGCGCGGCACGACTATTCGGGCATCGGCGATAACCGGCAGCTCGTGCTCGATCTGCCCGCCGCGACGCTCGCGGTACCCGAACGGCTTTTCGACACCGCGCGCGCCGTGCGCCTCGACCCGGCGCTCACGGAGGTCGTGCGCCAGATCGCGCAGCGCGCCGCGACGGCACCGCCCCAGAACAGCGCCGACCTGCGCGCGCGCCGCTTCCACTGGGACACCTCGACGCGCCTGTGCGCGGCATTTCTCGCGCAAACCGGTATCGCCACGGACGCGGAATTCGGCGCGGCGGCCGGCCTCGATTTCGCGCGCATCGACCGCTGGTTGCGCGCGCATCTCGGGGAGCCGCTGCGCATCGCCGATCTTGCCGCGCATTGCGGCTTCGGCATGCGGCGCTTTCATCAGCTTTTTATCGAAGCGTTCGGCGAGACACCGCATCGCTATCTGCAGCGGCTGCGCCTCGACACTGCGCTCGCGCTGCTCGCCGACCCGCGCGCCTCGCTCACCGACATCGCGCTCGAAGTGGGCTTCGGCGACCAGAGCGCATTCACGCACGCGTTCACGCGCCGCTTCGGGCTCGCGCCGGGACAGTGGCGGGCGTTGCCGCCGCACTGAGCGCATCGGACCTGCATGATCCTGCGTTGATCCCGTATTGATCCTGCATTGATCCCGACAGGCACGCGTTGCACGTGCCGCTCGCCTCATTCATCGAAGCGATATTCCCACTGCGCGCTTGCGCCCACCGCCACGCGTTCGCCCGCGCCCGTCACGACCATGGCGTTCTGGCCGAACGTGAGGCCGCCGTTCACGCGCGGGTCGGCGCGAAACACGGCTATCGTGTCGAGCGGTTCGGCGGGCCACTGCGCGTCGCGCTCGCCCGTTTGCTGATCGATCGTCGTGATCGGGCAGCGCGCGCAGGGCTTCACGAAGCGCAGGACGATCTCTGAGCCGCCATTTGCGGATTCGATGGCGAGCGTGTCGATAAAATCTTCTTCGAATGCCTCGCCGACGTCGCCGACGACGATGTTCGGACGAAAGCGCGTCATCGGCACGGGCGGCGCACCCTTCGCCGCGAGGCGCTCGTTGAGCTCCGCGAGCGACGCCTCGCTCGTGACGAGAATCGGAAAGCCGTCGGCGAATTGCGTGGGTACGTCTTCGCCGTTCGTCCACTTCTTGCTCGCGAGACGCTTCACGTCGTGCGCGAACCGCAAGAGGCGCACCGGCACGCCGATCGCCTGCGTGAACCACTGCGCCGCGTGATCGCCTTCGTCGAGCGCCTCGAAGGCGTCGTCCCAGACCGAGGCCGGCACACGCGCCTCATTGCCGCGCGGCGTGAACGGCAGATGGAGCGCTTCACGCATGCCCTCCATCGTGAGGCGCACGCCGTCTTCGACGAACGCCGGCACGATGCGCGCCATCGCCGCATATTCGCGCTGCGAAACGAACCGGCCGGCTTCATCGACGACCATCCAGTGGCGGTCCCACTCGATGCCGCTCAGGCCGAGCTGCGCATGTTCGAGCGCGATTGCACCGCATGATTTCACGGGATAGACGAACAACGCACGAACCGTGGCCATAGCGGACGATATTCCCCGAGCGGGTTACTCCACCGAGAGTTGCAGGTGCAACTGCGAACGCGCGCCGCCGTCCATCGCGTCGCTCGCGGCGTCGCGGTCCGACTGCGCCTGGGGCGCGAGGCGCGCCGTCTCGATGTTGTCGAGGTAAGTGCTCGTGATGTCGCCGGTGATGTAGTCGCCGTCGAAGCACGATGCCTCGAAGTCCTTCAGCTCGGGGTTGATGTCGCGCACCGCCTGCTTGAGCGACTCCACGTCCTGGTACACGAGGTAATCCGCGCCGATGATGCGCGCAACTTCCTCGTCCGTGCGGCCGTGCGCCACGAGCTCGCCGCGCGTGGGCATGTCGATGCCGTAGACGTTCGGGTACTTCACGGGCGGCGCCGCCGAAGCGAAGATCACCTTGGTCGCGCCGGCGTCGCGCGCCATCTGCACGATTTCCTGCGAGGTGGTGCCGCGCACGATCGAATCGTCAATGATCAGCACGTTCTTGCCCTTGAACTCGATGCCCATGGCGTTGAGCTTCTGGCGCACCGACTTCTTGCGCATGGCCTGGCCGGGCATGATGAAGGTGCGGCCCACATAGCGGTTCTTGAAGAAGCCTTCGCGATATTCCACGCCGAGCTTGTTCGCCACCTGCATCGCCGCGGGGCGCGACGAATCGGGAATCGGCATGACCACGTCGATCTTCACGTCGGGCAGCTCGCGCTTGATCTTCTCGGCGAGATAGTCGCCCATGCGCAGGCGCGCGTTGTACACGGGCACGCCGTCGAGCACCGAGTCCGGACGCGCGAGGTACACGAGTTCGAAGATGCAGGGATTCAGCGTCGGCGCCGTGGCGCACTGCTGCGAGTGGAAGTTCCCTTCGAAGTCGATGAACACCGCTTCACCGGGGCGCACGTCGCGCACGAATTCGAAGCCGATGCCTTCGAGCGCCACCGACTCCGATGCAACCATCCACTCGGTGCCTTCCGGCGTCTCGATCTTGCCGACGCACAGCGGGCGAATGCCGAACGGGTCGCGGAACGCGAGCAGGCCGTAGCCGGCGATCAGCGAGACGATGGCGTAGGAGCCGCGCAGGCGGCGGTGCACGCCCGCAACCGCCTTGAAGAGCGCCGATGGATCGAGTTCGAGGCCCGAGGTCGCGAGCTGCACTTCGTGCGCGAGCACGTTGAGCAGCACTTCGGTATCGGAATGTGTGTTGATGTGGCGGCGGTCCACACGGAACATCTCGTCCTTCAACTGTTGCCAGTTCGTGAGATTGCCGTTGTGAGCGAGGACGATGCCGAACGGCGCGTTCACGTAGAACGGCTGGGCTTCTTCTTCGCTCGACGCCGAGCCGGCCGTCGGGTAGCGCACCTGGCCGATGCCGCTGGTGCCGGGGAGGCTGCGCATGTTGCGCGTGCGGAACACGTCGCGCACCATGCCGTTGGCCTTGTGCATATGGAACGTGCTGCCGTTCGCGGTGGCGATGCCGGCCGCGTCCTGACCGCGGTGCTGGAGCAGCAGCAGCGCGTCATAGAGGAGCTGGTTGACGGGAGAGCGGGAAACTACGCCTACGATGCCGCACATGGCAGGTCCTTCAAAAAAGCGAAATCGGTAGCGGCTCGCCCGGGTTCTTCAACACCGGCCGGACGCCGCAAATGGGGCAGTGTTACCGGCAAACGCCACCTGCATCGCGCCGATCAGTTTCTGATCAGACGTGAACGTAGGTCGCGAGCGCCTCGGGCAACAGCGGTTTCAGTTCGAGCACGCCCTGCACGGCATAGGGCCGCAGCAGCGCGTGGCGCCAGAAGTCCTGCTGGGGCAGCTCGGTCAGCCCGCCGAGGACGACGAGGATCAGCACCAGCACGACGCCTCGCACGACGCCGAACATCATCCCGAGCGAACGGTCCACGCCGGACAATCCGCTCACCTGCACCAGACGGCCGATCAGTGCGTTGCCCACGCCGGCCACGAGCACCACGGCAATGACGATCAGCGCGAAGGCGATCAGCCACTGGGTGAGCGCCCCACCCGGCCAGTTCGCCGGAATCCAGGGCACCACATGGTCCACGTAGCGGCAGGCCACGAGCAACGCCGCGATCCAGCCGATCAATCCAAAAATCTCGCCGATGAAGCCCCGCCACGCGCCCCGCAGCGCCGACAGACCTATCACCGCCATTACAGCGTAGTCGAATGCGGTGAACATCGGCGGGTTATTCCGCGTTGCCGTTCGAACCCGCCATCAGGCCGGCGCCGCGTACTTTCGCGATCGCCGCGGTGGCCGACGCGCGGTCCGGGAACGGGCCGGCGCGCAGGAGCGTGCGCGTCGTGCCGTCTGCTGCCTTTCGCTGCTCTACATATGCGGGCACGCCCGCCGCTTTCAACTTCGTGACCCAGTTGCGCGCCGTCGTCTCGTTCGAAAAGGCGCCGAGCTGCACCGCGAAACGCGCGCCCGGCGGCGCCGCCGGCGTTCCTGAGTCGGCTTTCGCGCCGTTCGCGTCGCCGGTGTCCGCGCTCTCGGCCGCGGCGGTGCTCTGCGTCTTGCCGTGCGCGGCGACAGCCGTGCCAGCCGAAGCCGCCTGCTGAGCGGCGGGCTTGCCGGCGTGCGCGGGCTGCGTGGCGCCTTGGGCCGCATCGGCCGATTGGGTCGATTGGGTCGATTGGGTCGATTGGGTCGATTGGGTCGATTGAGCCGGAGCGGTTGCCCCTTGCGCGGACTTTTTGGCGGGTGCTGCGGGGGTCTTTTCGGTGTCTTGCGCGGTCTGGGCGGTCTGCGCGGCCGCAGCGGCCGCGAGGCCCGACGCGCCCGGCGTGGCAACGGCTGGCGCGGGATTGTCGGGAGCGACGCCGGCTTGCGTGTCTTCGGCGTCGTGGCGCGCGGCGGCCTTGGCGGCCGGGCGGCTCGGGATGTCGATGGCGATATCGTCGGTGACGGGCTTCGGGTGCGAATCGAGCACCATCGGCAGGATCACGATGGCCGCGAGCACCAGCGCGATCGCACCGACGAGGCGGCGGCGCGCGCGTTGCTTTTCAGGGAGCGTGGGGTCGAGCAGCATTGCCTCGGCGTCCCCCGACCGGTCCGGCCGGCGGCTGCGCCGTTCCACGCGCGTGCTCGGGTTGCTACGCCGGCTGGGGCCGGACTCAGCGCCGCGCCGGCGGGGCGCGTGCGCATCATCTTTTTTGCCGAACGAGAAAATTCCCATGTATGGCTTGCTGTTGGCCTACCTGGCCTGTCTTGCGTGGGCGGCGTGCGGTGCCGGGCGGTCAGTGCTGCTGCGATTTTCGCCAGGCCATGACCCCGGCGACTGTCAGGAAACTTCCAAAGACCAGGATTCTATCATTTTCAGTAGCACGTTTTAGCGCATCTTGAAACGCGGCAGCGGGGTTTTCGTAGCGCGTCACGCTGCTGTCGGCGCCATCGGTCACCCCCGCGTCGCGCAGCACCGCCTCGAGCTGTTCGGCCGTGGCGGCGCGCGGCAGCGGCAGACCGGTCACGCACCAGTGGTCGATCTCGCCCTTCAGATGTTCGACCACGCCCGCGATGTCCTTGTCGCGCATCGCGCCAAACACGGCGTAGGTGTACGGAAAATAGCCCATGCTGCCGAGGTTCTGCGCGAGCACGGCCGCTGCATGCGGGTTGTGGCCGACGTCGAGGATGATCGAAGGCTTGCCCGGCAGCACCTGGAAGCGGCCCGGCAGCTCGACGTTGGCGAGGCCGAGTCGGATGTCCTGCGCCGAAACCGGCAGGCGGTCGCGCAGCGCTTCCAGGCCTGCGAGCGCCGCCGACGTGTTGATGAGCTGGTTCGCGCCGCGCAGCGCGGGATAGGCGAGCGCCGAGCGCCGCATCGTCGGGCCCACGTAGCTCCACTGCTGGCGCTCGCTGCCCGGCTGGCCTTCGTAACGGAAATCGCGGCCGAAGAGCCACAGTTCGGCCCCGATCGCCTCGGCATGATCGATCAGCGATTGCGGCGCCATCGGGTCGGCGCAGATGGCCGGCTTGCCAGGGCGGAAGATGCCGGCCTTCTCGAAGGCAATCTTCTCGCGCGTGTCGCCGAGATATTCCGTGTGGTCGAGGTCGATGCTCGTGATGATCGCGCAGTCGGTGTCGAGCACGTTGACGGCGTCCAGACGCCCGCCGAGACCCACTTCGAAGATCACGGCGTCGAGCCTGCGCGAAGCGAACAGATGCATGATCGCGAGCGTCGTGAACTCGAAATAGGTGAGCGTCACCGGCTTTGCGAGTGAATTGCGCGCGGCTTCCACGGCCTCGAAGTGCGGCAGCAGCTCGGCGTCGCTCGCCTGCTGGCCGTCGATGCGCGCGCGCTCATTGAACGCGAGCAGATGCGGCGACGTGTGGCAGCCCACGTGATAGCCGGCCTTGAGCAGGATCGTTTCGAGGATCGCGCAGGTCGAGCCCTTCCCGTTCGTGCCGCCGACCGTGAAGATCGGACATGCGAACTCGAGGTTCAGCGCGTTCTTCACCTGGGTGATGCGGTCGAGCCCCATGTCGATGCCGACCGGATGCGCGGTTTCGAGATGCGTGAGCCACGCGTCGAGGGTGGGAAAGGTACTCATCGGGATAGAAATGGCCAGGTGCTGCGCGTGAGACGCCTTAGCGGGCGTTCGGTTCACGCGGATCCATGTGAACTTCGCACGAACGATCCGCTTGGAAAGAACGGCATTATCGCGGAAATGACAACGCGCCGGTTGCTTTCGCTCGCGGCGCGTTGGGGTCAAGCGGTGCGGCCTACGGCAACCGGTAGCGCCGCGGATCGCTCGAAGCGGGGCTCAGGCCACCGCGTCAGCAGGCTGGCGTTGCAGCAGCGCCAGCATTTGTGCGATTTCGTCGCGCAGCTTGCGGCGATCGACGATCATGTCGATCGCGCCCTTCTGCAGCAGGAATTCGGCGCGCTGGAAGCCTTCCGGCAGCTTTTCGCGCACGGTCTGCTCGATCACGCGCGGGCCGGCAAAGCCGATCAGCGCCTTCGGCTCGGCAATCACCACATCGCCGAGGAACGCGAAGCTCGCCGATACGCCGCCCATGGTCGGGTCGGTCAGCACGGAGATGAACGGCAGCTTTGCGTCGGACAGCTTGGTCAGCATGGCCGTGGTCTTGGCCATCTGCATGAGCGAAAGCAGGCTTTCCTGCATGCGAGCGCCGCCCGAAGCCGTGACGCAGATGAACGGCACCTGTTGCTCGAGCGCGTTCTGCGCGCCGCGCGCGAAGCGCTCGCCGACCACCGAGCCCATCGAGCCGCCCATGAACGAGAACTCGAAGCAGGCCACCACCACGGGCAGCGTGCGGATCGCGCCGCCCATCACCACCATGGCGTCGGTTTCGCCGGTTTCGTCCATCGCCTCTTTCAGACGGTCCGGGTACTTGCGGCTGTCCTTGAACTTGAGCGCGTCGACCGGAATGATCTCCTGGCCGATTTCATAGCGGCCTTCCGGATCGAGCAGGCCGTCAAGACGCTCGCGTGAGCCGATGCGCATGTGGTGATCGCACTTCGGGCAGACGTGGAGATTCGCCTCGACGTCGTTGCGGTACAGGACCGCCTCGCACGACGGGCACTTGATCCACAACCCTTCCGGAATGCTCTTGCGGCTTTTCGGATCGGTTTGCTTGATCTTGGGCGGCAGCAGTTTGTCGAGCCAGCTCATTGATTTTCCTTCTTTGACCATCGTGATGCGGGCGCGGGGGATCGGTTCAAGCTCTTGAAACCGAGCGGGTTCCGACCCCGGCCGCGCATGGCGAAAAGTGGATTTTACAGCACTCTTCGTTCCAGCCAACAGCGTTGGCCGACAGCCTCAGCCGACGGAAACTTCGTCCAACGCTACACGAATGCCGGTGATGAACTGCGTCAGCGTGTCGGCGGCCGTTTCCGGCGACGCCTGTTCGAGCAGTTGCACGATGCGGCTGCCGATCACTACGGCGTCCGAAACCTGCGCGACGGCCGCAGCCGTTTGCGCATCGCGAATGCCAAAGCCCACGCCGACGGGCAGCGAGACATGCTTCTTGATCGCCGGGATTTTACTCGCGATGCTCGTCACGTCGAGATTGGCCGCGCCCGTCACACCCTTGAGCGATACGTAATAGACATAGCCGCTCGCGGCGCGCCCGACTTCGGCGATGCGCTCGTCCGTGGAGGTCGGTGCGAGCAGGAAGATGGGGTCGATATCGGCGGCCTTCATCTTTGCGGAGAAATCCACCGATTCCTCGGGCGGATAGTCCACCACGAGCACGCCGTCCACGCCCGCTTCCTGCGCGGCCTGCGCGAACGCTTCGGCGCCCATGCGCTCGATGGGGTTTGCGTAGCCCATCAGGACGACGGGCGTCTTGTTGTCGGTTTCGCGAAAGCGCTTCACGTCGGCGAGCACGCTCCTGAGCGTCACGCCCTTCTCGAGCGCGCGCTCTGACGACTGCTGGATCACGGGGCCGTCGGCCATCGGGTCCGAGAACGGGACGCCCAGCTCGATGACATCGGCGCCGCCGGCGGCCAGCGCGTGCATGAATTCGACAGTGCGCGCGGGATCGGGGTCGCCCGCCGTCATGAACGGGATCAGGCCTTTGCGGCCTTGGGCGGCAAGCGCCTCGAACGTGGTCTTGATACGGGACATTTCAGGGTCCTCAGTTTTTGGGTGTCACTGCGCTTGAGTCCGGCGGCGGCGCATCAGGCGCCGGCCGCGACGGCGCTCGCGGCCGCGCTCACGCGTTCGCGCGCGATCGCGCAGTAACTTTCGTTGATTTCATAGCCGACGAATTCGCGCTGCTGACGCGCGCAAGCGACTGCGGTGGTGCCGCTGCCCATGAACGGGTCCAGCACGCGGCCGCCCGGCGGGCAGCTCGCGAGCACCATGCGCTCGACGATCTCCAGGGGCTTCTGGGTGGGATGATCCACGCGCTCCGCGTGCTGGCGATGCAGCCGCGAGACGGACCAGACGTCCTTGGGGTTGTAGCCGAGCTCCAGCCACTTGCTGCCTTCGAACAACTTGCGCGAACGCGCCTTCTTCGTGGCGGCATCGTAGGGGATGCGGACGGGATCGAGATCGAAGTAATAATCCTTCGAAACCGCGAAGAAACCGATGTTGTCGTGTACCGACGTGAAACGGCGCGTCGTGCCGCCCATGCTGGGCACGCGACGATCCCAGACGATCTCGTTGATCATCGTGAGTTTCGACTTGAGATAGACGAAGATCTCGGGCGCGTACTGCCACGTGCAGAACACGTAGAGCGAACCCGTGGGTTTGAGCTTCGGTATCGCGAGATCGAGCCATGCGTACGTCCAGGCGAGGAAGTCCTCGCCGGAACGCATGTCGGAGTCGTTGCCGTAGTCCTTGCCGAGCCCGTAAGGCGGATCGGCGACGATCAGGTCGATCGAGGCGTCGGGCAGATTCGCGGCATCGGTCAGAAAATCGCGGTTCTGGAGCCGGATGGTGGCGGGCACCGTGGGCACAACGACAGCGGCCTGGGCAACCGCTTCGGCGGCTTCCAGCGCAGCCGCTTCGGCGTTCACCTCGCCCACGGGTGCCGGCACTTCCGGCTCGTCGAACTCGTCACGCATCGCTTGCGTCGCTCCCGGCGCTCAGAACTGGATGCCCGATCGCTCGGCGACCGTGTGCATGTCCTTGTCGCCGCGGCCCGACAGGTTCACCAGCAGGATCTTCTCCCTGGGCAACGTGGGCGCGAGCTTCGCCGCATAGGCGAGCGCGTGGCTCGATTCGAGCGCCGGAATGATGCCTTCGATACGGCAGCAGTCGTGGAAGGCCTTGAGCGCCTCCTCGTCGTCGATCGTCACGTACTGCGCGCGGCCGCTGTCCTTGAGCCACGCGTGTTCGGGGCCCACGCCCGGATAGTCGAGACCCGCCGAGATCGAATGCGTCTCGATGATCTGGCCGTTCTCGTCCTGAAGCAGGTAAGTGCGGTTGCCGTGCAGCACGCCAACGGTGCCGGCGGCGAGCGAGGCGGCGTGGCGGCCCGTCTCCATGCCGTCGCCCGCGGGCTCGACGCCGATCAACTGCACCGAACTATCGTCGATGTACGGATAAAAGATGCCCATTGCGTTGGATCCGCCGCCCACGCAGGCGATCACGGAGTCAGGCTGGCGGCCCGTCATTTCGGGCATCTGCACGCGGCACTCGTCGCCGATGACGCGCTGGAAGTCGCGCACCATCATGGGGTACGGGTGCGGCCCTGCGACGGTGCCGATGATGTAGAACGTGTTTTCGACGTTGGTGACCCAGTCGCGCATGGCTTCGTTGAGCGCGTCCTTGAGCGTGCGCGAGCCCGACTCCACGGGAACGACGGTCGCGCCCAGCAGCTTCATGCGATAGACGTTGGCGGCCTGGCGGCGCACGTCCTCGGCGCCCATGTAGACCACGCACTCCATGCCGAAACGCGCGGCGATGGTCGCGGTGGCCACGCCGTGCTGGCCCGCGCCGGTCTCGGCGATCACGCGCGGCTTGCCCATGCGCTTGGCGAGCAGCGCCTGGCCGATCACGTTGTTCACCTTGTGCGCGCCGGTGTGATTCAGGTCTTCGCGCTTCAGATAGATCTGCGCGCCGCCCAGCAGCTCGCTCCAGCGTTCGGCGTGATAAATCGGCGACGGACGGCCGACGAAATGCTTCAACTCGCGCCGATATTCGGCGACGAAGTCGGGGTCGTCCTTGAATTTCGCGTAGGCGACGCGCAGTTCGTCGATCGCCTGCATGAGGGTTTCGGCAGCGAACACGCCGCCATAGGGGCCGAAATGGCCTCGTTCGTCGGGCAGATTGTACATAAGTCACTCACTGGGCCGGTCCTCTGAGGCCCACGTTGCGTGGGCCGCGCCGGCCAAAGGGGCATGCGCCCCGGATTCATCCCGCGTCCGCTTCGCGCACTGCGCGCACGAACGCCGCCATGCGGGCGTGATCCTTCACGCCCTTTGCGCCCGGAACCTCGATGCCACTGGAGACATCGACGGCAAACGGACGCACCTGGCGAATCGCATCACCGACGTTTTGCGCGTTCAAGCCACCACTCAAAACGGCCCGACGCGCGAGACCTGCGGGAATAAGTGACCAATCGAAGACCTTTCCGCCGCCGCCGTAACCTTCGACATGGGTGTCGAACAACAGGCCGCTGGCTGATGAATAACGATTTGCCGATTCTATCAAATCGGCCTGCTGAGTATCGGCCGCCACCCGTAGCGCGCGCAACCAGGGCAAACCGGCAACGGAGGCGAGCGACTCGCACTGTTCCGGCGTTTCGTCGCCGTGGAACTGCAGCATGGTAAGCGAGACGTTGCTCGCCACTTCGCTCATCCACTGGGGCGTGGCGTTCACGAAGAGGCCCACCACCGAGACGAAAGGCGGCAGGTCGTGCGTGAGTTCGACCGCCTGCGCCACGCTCACCGAACGCGGGCTGGGCGGATAGAACACCAGACCGACGGCGTCGGCGCCGAGATCAACGGCGTGCGCGACCGCCCTGGGCGTCGAAAGTCCGCACAGCTTGATGCGGGTGCGGTGCGCGGCGGCGGGTTGGTCGGCGGACGTCATGGTTCTCGATGCGGTGTCGTTTCGTTGATTCAAGCGGCTGGCGGAGCTTCAGGCCTTGCCTTCCGGCGCGTCGCTCCAGATCGCGCTCCACGGCACGCTGGCCGTATGCGGCGCGGGTACCGCGAACTCGTCAGGATAGCCTACTTGCGCGAGATAGAGGCCGTCCGGCATGAAGGTCGGCGCGGCCTGGGTGCGGTCGCGCCCCGCCAGCACCTCGGCTAGCCAGCCAGCCGGATAGCGCCCGCGCCCCACCGCGACGAGGCAACCCATCAGGTTGCGCACCATGTGGTGCAGGAACGCATTGGCCCGAAACCGGAAGTGAATGAAGTCGCCCTGCGGCCGGATGTCGATCTGGTACAGGTGCTTCACGGGCGTCTTCGCCTGGCACTCCGACGAACGGAACGCCGAAAAATCGTGCTCGCCGATGAGATGCGCGGCCGCCTCGCGCATGGCCTCGACGTCGAGCGGCGTGTGGATCCAGCCCGCACGCGCGGCCAGCATCGGCGAGCGCACGGCGTTCACGTAGAGCACGTAGTAATACGTGCGCTCGAACGCCGCGAAGCGCGCATGGAACGCATCGGGCATGGGCTTCGCCCACTGCACGGCCACCGTGGACGGCAGGAACGCATTCGTGCCGCGAACCCACGAGAACGGCGTGCGATCGAGGTCGGTGTCGAAGTGGACCACCTGACCGAGACCGTGCACGCCCGTGTCGGTACGGCCCGCGACGATCGTGGGCAGCGGCACGGTGGCGAACTCGCGCAGCGCGCGCTCGAGCGCGTCCTGCACCGTCTTGCCATGCGGCTGTGACTGCCAGCCGCAAAACGCGGCGCCGTCGTACTGGATTCCTAGCGCGATACGCATACGGCTTGCGGCAGCGGCGTCACGAGAGCGGCGCGAGCGTCGACAGCAGCGCCTGCGCGTCGCTGCGCGTGGCGTGGTCGTTCGACTCGATCACTTCGTTGATGAGCGAGCGCGCACCGGCCACGTCGCCGAGCGCGATGTATTCCTTCGCGAGGTCGAGCTTGTTGCGCGCGATGCGCGCAAGCTGTTCGGGCGTGAAGACGGGCAGCGGCTCGGCGGAATCTGGCGGCAGATTCAGGTCGAAGTCGAGTGTGAGCGCGCCAAAGCGCGGCGCGCCGAGGCCCGCGAGCGCGCCTGCGCCCGCCGTGCCCGCCTCGATGGCCTCGCCCGCCAGCGGCGGAGGCGGCTCGAAGAACGGCGACGACAGACGCGCCGACGCTTCGGGCGTGGCGGCCGGCTCGGTCGAGAGCGGCGCCATGGGCACGACCGGCTCGCCCGGCTCCACGATACGCGGCGGCAGGGGCAGGTCGATGCCGCCCAGCGCTTCTATCGCATCGTGAGGGAATGCGATCGGCACTTCGGGATAGCTCGTGTCTGCCGGGGGAACCGCGGTGGTTGAGGGTACTTCAGGCGCGACTCGCCCCACCGACGGGCGTTCGAACGCTTCGGCCACGTGCTGAGGTTGCGCGATGGGCGGCTCGGCCTGCGGTGTTTGCTCCGTTTGCTCCGTTTTCGGTGCGCCCTCGGCGAAGTCCACCGCGTCCGCCGGCGCGGCGGCGGGCTCCTTGGCCTGCTTCACCGGCTCTTCGAGTGCGCGGGCACGCGCCTCGGCGTCTTCGGCTGCGCGCGATGCAGCGACGCTTTCGGGCGGGAGCGCCTCGGCGCCGAGCTCTGCGGCGGCGGCGAGGCTAGCCGCTTCAGTCGCGCCGGCGACGGTCTGCGGCTCCTCCGCTTCAACACCGTGTGCCGCCTCGTCGTGCGACGGGCGGGTTGCCTGCGCTTCGGGTGCCGGATGCAGCGTCTCAGTGAGCGTCGGCGGAAGTGCTTCGACGTCGTGACTCGGGGCAGCGGCGGCGTGTGCGGACGTTTCGTCGTGTTCCAGCGGCGCGGATGAGACGACGGGCGTCGGCACCGGGGTGATCGATACGGCGTCCTTATCGGCCGCGACCGGCGGCGCCTCCTCGTTCACAGCCGGGCGATCCCCGTCGTGCGCAATCGGCTCGCGCGATACCGGAGGCTGCCCGGCCGCCGCTTCTGACGCAGTCTCCTGCGTTTCAGACGTGGCCTCCGAAACCTTGCGCCTGCGCGTGAGCAGGCGCACGAACAACGCCAGCAGCGCCACGACGATCGCGCCCACGGTGCCCATGGCCACCGGCGAGAGTTCCGGTTGACCGCGAGTCGCGCCGCCGTTTTGCACGGGCGCGCCGCCCGGCAACGCAGCCGAACCTGCGGACGCAGCACCCGCCGTCTGCGCTGGCTTGCCGATGCCGTGCTGTTGCAATGCCATCAGCACGCGGTTCTTCAAAGCGAGGAGTTGCTGCAGGCTGGAGACCGGCACGGGTGCGCCCTTGGCGCCTTGAGCCGACGCGGCGCTGGCCGGCGTCGCCTGGACCGCCCCGCTCCAGACGTGCGAGTCGCTGGCGGCCGAGGCCGGCGCTGCAGCGCTGGCGCCCGCCACTGCCGCCCCGGACGCGCCTAGCGCGGCCGCCTCCGGACCGCTCGCCGCGACCGCCGCGGACGTTGCCGCAACAGTCGCCGCCGCGCTGGCCGAGCTTGCGCCAGCCGTGGCGGCAGTTGGGGACGACGCAGCCGATGCGGCCTGCGCAGAAGCGCTCGAAGCTGCGGCAGGTGCGCTTTCCGAAGCCGCCGACGCAGCAGGCGCTGTCGCTGCCGTGGCGGGTGCACTGGTGGCCGCCGCACCCGAAACAGCCGTCATGCCAGCCGCCTCGCTGGAGAGATCCGGCGTGGCGGGCACGTTCAGCGTCGCGCCCACACGCATGCGGCTGGGATCCTGCTTGATGAACGCGCCGGGATTCGCTTCGAACAACGCCTGGCTCATGCGCGCGAGCGTCGCCTTGTCATGCGACTGCGTGAGGTCGACGGCCACGTCGTGCAGCGACTGGCCCGGGTGCACGGTGTAATGCCCGGCTGTGCTCGCCGCGGCTGCGGACGCCGCCGCGGGCTGCGCCGCACTCGCGCCGCCCTGCGCGGCAGCAAGGCCGCAAAACAGGAAAGCTGCCGCTGCCACCGTGGCGTGAACCGCGCGCCGCCCCAGGACGCGCCGTGCACGAAACGCGGCGGAATCAGAATCAAATCGAACGATCATCAGTTGCCCTGGCATACCGCTCTTGCGGCTGTCGATCAAATAGGAATGTGCTTTGGGTCGATCGCATCGGCGGATGCAATAAAAAAGCGCCGCGGCTGGCGCGGCGCTTTTCACCCTGCCTACGCGTCATTAGCCGCGTAGTTTAATTCATTCACTTGTCCAGCAGAATGCGCAGCATGCGGCGCAACGGCTCGGCCGCGCCCCACAGCAGCTGATCGCCGACCGTGAACGCCGACAGATATTCGCCGCCCATCGCAAGCTTGCGCAGACGGCCCACCGGCACCGACAGCGTGCCCGTGACCACAGCCGGCGACAGATCGCGCATGGAAGCTTCGCGCTGGTTCGGCACGACCTTGACCCAGTCGTTGGCCGACGCGAGGATGCCGTCGATCTCGTCGAGCGGCACGTCCTTCTTCAGCTTGATCGTGAGCGCCTGCGAGTGGCAGCGCATCGCGCCGATACGCACGCACAGGCCGTCCACCGGAATCGAGCCCGGCTGGCCCATGGCCGGCTTGCCGAGAATCTTGTTGGTTTCCGCGCCGCCCTTCCACTCTTCCTTCGACATGCCGTTGCCGAGGTCCTTGTCGATCCACGGAATGAGCGAGCCCGCGAGCGGCACGCCGAAGTGGTCGGTGGGCATGGCGTCGCTGTTCATCGTGGCGAGCACCTTGCGGTCGATGTCGAGAATGGCCGACGACGGATTCGCCAGATCGTCCTTCACCGACGCGTGAAGCGCGCCCATCTGCGAGAGCAGTTCGCGCATGTTCTGCGCACCCGCGCCCGAAGCGGCCTGGTACGTCATGGCCGTCATCCAGTCGACGAGGTTCTCGCGGAACAGGCCGCCCAGCGCCATCAGCATCAGGCTGACTGTGCAGTTGCCGCCGATGAAGTCCTTCTGGCCCTTGACGAGCGCATCCTTGATGACGTCGAGGTTGACCGGGTCGAGGACGATGACCGCGTCATCCTTCATGCGCAGCGCCGAGGCGGCGTCGATCCAGTAGCCGTTCCAGCCCGCCGCGCGCAGCTTCGGATACACCTCGTTGGTGTAGTCGCCGCCCTGGCACGTGATGATGATGTCGCACTTCTTGAGCTCGTCGACGCTGTTCGCGTCCTTGAGCTTCGTCTCGTTTTTGGCGAACGACGGAGCCGCACCGCCTGCGTTGCTGGTGCTGAAAAACACCGGTTCGATCAGGTCGAAATCACGTTCTTCCTGCATGCGCTGCATCAGCACGCTGCCGACCATGCCGCGCCAACCTACGAGACCTACGTTCATGACTAACCCTTGAGATGGACACTTCCCCGCTTCGCTCGCCCGGCGTGGCCGCGCGGGGAAGATGGGCGGGCACGACGAGCGATCAACGAATGGTGATCGTTTTGATAATCGTTTTCGTGGTTTTAGTGGTGATGGCGAGCGAAATCGCGCGGGCCGTGCCGCGGATGTTCGTAACAGTCGTGATCGGGGAGATCTTCGCCATCGGTGCAATATACACGAAAGAGCCTGATTGCGCGGGAAAAACCGCCAATTCCGCTATTTGCCGCACCCGTTCTTCAGGCGCGCGAATTAAAAAAGGACACGCCTGCGACAGCGTGCCCTTGTACGACCTTACAGCGCTGCGACCACCGCGTCGCCCATGGCCGCCGTGCCGACCTGCTTGCAGTCGGGCGTGACGATGTCGGCGGTGCGATAGCCTTGTTCGAGCACCTTCTTCACCGCGTTCTCGATGCGGTCCGCCTGTTCAGCACGACCCAGCGAATAGCGCAGCATCATGGCCGCCGAAAGAATCGTGGCGAGCGGGTTGGCAATGCCCTTGCCCGCGATGTCGGGCGCCGAGCCGTGCGACGGCTCGTACAGACCCTTGTTGTTCTTGTCGAGCGAGGCCGAAGGCAGCATGCCGATCGAGCCCGTGAGCATCGCGGCTTCGTCCGAGAGGATGTCGCCGAACATGTTGCCGGTCACGACCACGTCGAATGCCTTGGGCGCCTTCACGAGCTGCATCGCGGCGTTGTCGACGTACATGTGCGAAAGCTCGACGTCCGGATATTCCTTCGAGACATCGATCATGATGTCCTTCCAGAACTGCGACGTTTCGAGCACGTTGGCCTTGTCGACCGAAGTGAGCTTCTTCTGGCGCTTTTGCGCCGCCTGGAAGGCGACGTGCGCAATGCGGCGCACTTCGGGCTCCGCATAGCGCATGGTGTCGAAACCTTCGCGCGCGCCCTTGAAGAGCCCATCTGGCGCTTCGCGCGTGCCGCGCGGCTGGCCGAAGTAGATGTCGCCGTTCAACTCGCGCACGATCAGGATGTCGAGGCCCGACACGATTTCCGGCTTGAGCGACGAGGCGCCCGTGAGCTGCGGATAGCAGATCGCCGGGCGGAAGTTCGCGAACAGCTCCAGGTGCTTGCGCAGGCCGAGAATGGCCTGTTCGGGGCGCAGCGCGCGCTCGAGCTTGTCGTACTTCCAGTCGCCCACGGCGCCGAACAGGATCGCATCGGCGGCCCTGGCGAGCGCGAGCGTCGTCTCGGGCAGCGGATGGCCGCTCGCCTCGTAGCCCGCGCCGCCCACGGGCGCCTCTTCCATCTCGAACTTCTCGCCCAGTGCGTTGAGCACCTTCACGGCTTCCTTGACGATCTCGGGACCGATACCGTCGCCCGGCAGCACTGCAATCTTCATCCTGTGATTCCTCGCTCGGTTTGCTTTTCAGTGTGCTGCTCAGAGCACGCGGTTGTTGAGCCACGGCTGGCGCGCGAGGCGCTCGGCTTCGTACTGGCGGATCTTGTCGGCGTGACGCAGCGTGAGACCGATGTCGTCGAAGCCATTCAGCAGGCAGTAACGGCGGAACGCCGCGACTTCGAACGGATATTCCTTCGAGCCGTCGATCGTGCGCACGACCTGCTTCTCCAGATCGACCGTGAGCTGGAAGCCGTTGAACGCGTACGTTTCGTTGAACAGGTGATCGACGTCCGACTCGGGAAGCACGATCGGCAGCAGCCCGTTCTTGAAGCAGTTGTTATAGAAGATGTCCGCGAAGCTCGGCGCGATGATCGCGCGGAACCCGTACTGATCGAGCGCCCACGGCGCGTGCTCGCGCGAGCTGCCGCAGCCGAAGTTCTTGCGCGCGAGCAGCACCGATGCGCCCTTGTAGCGCGGCTGGTTCAGCACGAAGTCCGGATTGAGCGGACGCTTCGAGTTGTCCTGGCCCGGCTCGCCGTGATCGAGGTAACGCCATTCGTCGAAGGCGTTCGGGCCGAAGCCGGTGCGCTTGATCGACTTGAGGAACTGCTTGGGGATGATCGCGTCGGTATCGACATTCTCGCGATCGAGCGGCGCCACGACGCCGGTGTGTACGATGAATTTTTCCATGATCCGTGATCCTGAGCCTTACCCCAGCTTGCGAATGTCGACGAAATGGCCCTCGATCGCCGCTGCGGCGGCCATCGCCGGGCTCACGAGGTGCGTGCGCCCGCCCGCGCCCTGGCGGCCTTCGAAGTTGCGGTTCGACGTGGACGCGCAGCGCTCGCCCGGCTCCAGCCGGTCGGCATTCATCGCGAGGCACATCGAGCAGCCCGGCTCGCGCCATTCGAAGCCCGCTTCGGTGAACACCTTGTCGAGGCCTTCGCGCTCGGCTTGCGCCTTCACGAGACCCGAGCCCGGCACGACCATCGCGAGGCGGATGTTCGGCGCCACGCGGCGGCCCAGCTTCTTCACGACGTAAGCGGCGGAGCGCAGGTCTTCGATGCGCGCGTTCGTGCACGAGCCGATGAAAATCTTGTCCGGCTTGATCGACTCGATCGGCGTGTTCGGCTCGAGCGCCATGTACTGCAGCGCGCGTTCCATCGCGTCGCGCTTGACCGGGTCCTTCTCGCGCTCGGGGTCGGGCACGCGGCTGTCCACGGCCGTGACCATTTCCGGCGACGTGCCCCACGTGACCTGCGGGACGATGTCGGCGGCGCCAAGCTCGACCACGCGGTCGAAATGCGCGCCTTCGTCGGAGCGGAACTCCTTCCAGTACGCGACGGCCTGCTCCCACTCTGCGCCTTGCGGCGAGAACGGACGGCCCTTCAGATACTCGATCGTGGTCTCGTCCACGGCGACCATGCCCGCGCGCGCGCCGGCTTCGATCGCCATGTTGCAGACGGTCATGCGGCCTTCCATCGTGAGGCCGCGGATCATCGAGCCGCCGAACTCCATAGCGTAGCCCGTGCCGCCCGCCGTGCCGATCTTGCCGATGATGGCGAGCACGATGTCCTTCGCCGTGCAGCCGCGCGGCAACTGGCCCTCGACCTTCACGAGCATGTTCTTGCTTTTCTTCTGCAGGAGCGTTTGCGTGGCCAGCACGTGCTCGACTTCCGAGGTGCCGATGCCGTGCGCCAGCGCGCCGAACGCGCCGTGCGTGGAGGTGTGCGAGTCGCCGCAGACGATCGTCATGCCCGGCAGCGTCGCGCCCTGTTCCGGACCGACGATGTGCACGATGCCCTGGCGCTGGTCGTTCATCTTGAACTGCGTGATGCCGTAGGAGTCGCAATTCGAATCGAGCGTGTCCACCTGCAGCTTCGAGACCGGGTCGGCGATGCCGTGGCTGCGGTCGGTCGTGGGCACGTTGTGGTCGGACACGGCCAGGTTCGCGCTGATGCGCCACACCGGGCGCTCGTGCAGCTTCAGACCTTCGAAAGCCTGCGGGCTGGTGACTTCGTGCAGCAGATGACGGTCGATATAGAGGAGCGTCGTGCCGTCGTCTTCCGTGTGGACCACATGCGAGTCCCACAATTTGTCGTAGAGCGTCTTTGCCATGATGTGCGGGGAAATGTATGACTGCGGGGCAATACAGATGTGTACCGATTATGCCACGCGAAGCCCGGCCACCACAGATCCAGCAGAGAAAAAAGCGATAAAAAACAGGGAGTTGGGTGGTAGTCGCGATACCTGTATCAGCGTTACCCGTCGAGCGGCATGCCGCTACGCGCGAAGACGGGCAAGCTTGCCGCCAGGGTGCTCGGGCGACCGGACGCCGGGACAAAAAGAGATGCGCCGGCCCGAACGGCGACCGGCGCATGGTGACTACCGCTGTGAGTGGCGGAGCGACATGGGCTTCGAATCTCGCGACACAGGGGGGGCCGCTCGACCGACGTCCATACCTGTCTAACGGCAATCTGGCGCAAGGGTTTAATCCCAAAAGAGGCGCCGCGAGGCAAGGATGTCGGCGAACTGCCGCCGGTGCGGCATGAGTCAAGGCGGGAGGCCAACGTTATTACATAGTCATACTGACTATTTCTCGCCGATTCCCTGCCTTGCGCGACAGATCCCTCCACGTCGCTTGGGTGGACCACTGAAAAAACAGGCATAAGGTTTGCGTGGCAGGCTCGGCCACAGGAAGTTCCACTTTGTGGTTCCATAACACTAACGAACAACGCCGCGGCCGACCCGGCAAACACGGAGGCTCCATGCCACTCGCAATCCGCACCGCGCACACGCGAACAAGAAGAACGAACGCAACGGCGTCGCGCCGCTCGCGGGCCTCGCCCATCGCCTTCCTCGCGACCCGGCGCGCGCCACTCGCTGTGGCAACGTGCGCCCTCGCCGCGCTCGCACCGCGCGCCGAGGCGCAAACGCCCTCGCCGCTCGGCGAATGGCAATACTCCGCAGGCATCCCGCTCGAAAAGCTGTTCGAGCCGAACCGCCCAGACCTCGAGGCGCAGATCGGCGTGGGCGCGGCCTTCCAGCCGCGCTACGACGGATCGAACCGTTATCACACGATGGTCGGGCCGAGCATCGACATCCGCTACAAGGACATCCTGTTCGGCTCGACCGGCGAGGGCTTCGGCGTGAACGTGCTGCAGGGACAGAACTGGCGCGTGAGCGTCGCCGCGGCCTACGACCTCGGCCGGCGCGGCCAGGACGATCCGACGCGGCTGCACGGCATGGGCAATATCAACCCGGCGCCCGAAATGAAGATCGCGGGCGAGTATGTGATTTCGAAGGACTTTCCGCTCGTGTTCCGCGCCGCCTTCACGCGCAGTTTTGGCGGCTCGAACGGCTGGACTGCCGACCTCGGCGCCTACATGCCGCTGCCGGGCAGCAATGAGACGTTCTACTGGTTCGCGGGCCCCTCGGTCACGTTCGCCGACTCGAACTACATGCAGAGCTGGTTCGGCGTGACGCCGCAGCAGTCGGCCGCATCGGGCTACCGTCAATACAACGCGAGCGCGGGCCTCAAGTCGGCCGGCTTCGGCATCACGATGGTCTACTTCATCAACGATCACTGGTTCGTGAGCGCCGACGGCGCCATCAAGCGGCTGCTCGGCAGCGCCACGAACAGCCCCGTCATCCGGACGAAGACGGGCGGCGTTTGCGACGTGTCGATCAACTATCAGTTCTAGCGAACCGGCTAGCCTGCCGCAAAACAGAACTAACTGGATATGCGGCGCCTTCAGCGATGTGGGCCGCCGCTTCCCATGCCGCCGGCGTGGCCCATGCCGTTCCAGACGCCGCCGTGCCCGCCGTGGAAGCCACCATGCATGCCCGAAACCGGATGCATGTGAGGGCCGCCGGGATGGACATGATCCATGTGATGAAAATGATGAAAGCGGTCGATGAACACTAACGAGCCGCCCACGAACACGGGCGGCCACCAGCCGTACCACGGTCCGGCGTACCAGGTGGTCGAGTCGGTCCATGCCGCCGGGTAGACCAGCGTACCGTCGTTACTCTGCACGATCTGCCAGGTGCCGTCGGGCTGCAGGCACGCGAGGCCGCTGATCAGTTGCGGCGCGCCGTCGATCTCGGCGGTGCCGGTGACGGTGCGGCATGCGGGTGGCGGGTAATAAGACCCGTCTGCGGGCTGCTGCGACGCAACCGGCACCGAGCAGGCGCCCAGCAGGCAGGCCAGCACATTGAAGGCGAGAAGTTTGCGCATGATGTCGCCCCTCGCGATGGACCGGCCGCGCGGCGCGCGGGCTGCACGCCAAGGCCGTGAAGACTCCATCGTTACGCCTTGCACGCGCCTTCGTTCGCGCGGCTAGCGTGTCATCTGCAAAACGAAGGGCATCGAGGCGCTATTCCTTTCGTGGCGGGTGCATTGCCCGTGCCCCGATTACCGCGTATTGCCGCTGCGCGGCGGCCGGGCGCTTCATGCCTGCCAGTGCGTGACGAACGCGCGTATATCTTCGGTCACGCGTGCCGCGTGGTTGAAGTACATGCCATGCGTGCCGCCTTCGTAGACTTTCAGCGTTGCGCGCGCGAGTGCGGCAGCAGTGGGAGCCCCGGTGATCGCGAGCGGCGCCGAGGCATCGCAATCGCCGTGCAACACGAGAGCGGGCACGTCGATCGCGGCCAGTTCGCGGCGAAAATCGGTGGCCATCTGCACGCGGGGTAGCTGTATTGCCGCGAAGAACGACGTGCGCAGCATCATGTCTGCTGTCCACTGAATGGCCGTGCGCGAAGTGCCGGGGCTGAAGTAGGCCTCGGCGCGTCGTTCGATCCAGTCGGGGAATGAAGCGCACATCTCGGCGATCGAGGCTTCGAAGAGGCTCGCATCGAGCCCTGCGGGATTGTCGGCGGTCTTGAGCAGGTATGGCGTCGACGCCGGGGACACCAGCACGATGCCCGCCACGCGGCGCGAGCCGTGGCGGCTCAAATAGCGCACGATCTCCCCGCTCGCGAACGAATGGCCGACCAGCGTCACGCGCGCGAGGCTGCGTGCGTCGAGTACGGCTTCGAGGTCGTCGGCGAGCGTGTCGTAGTCGTAGCCGCGCCCAGGGTCGCTCGAACGGCCGTGCCCGCGGCGGTCGTACGCCACGCAGCGAAAGCCCGCGGCCGCGAGCGGCGCGCGTTGATAGTTCCACATGTCGGCGTCGAGCGTCCAGCCCGAAAGGAACACGAGCGGCGCGCCATCGCCCCAGTCGCTAAAGTGCAATGCGGTGTCGTCGTCGATGCGGATGTAGCCCGGTTGGCGGGCGTTGAGGGTGTCGCGTGCCATGGTCGTCGCTCCTTGCGCCTGGGTTGAGTGCGTGAGCGCCATGATCCGTGATGCGGTGCCCGCTGGCGATTACGTCGGAGGTAATGGCCATGCGGACTCGCCGCGATCGCGCGGTTCCGGCGTGCGGAAAAGCAGCGTGAGCACGCGCACAGGCGCGCCCGACAGGAAAAGGAAAAGGAAAACGCCCCGACGTGTCGTAACCCGTCGGGGCGTTTCTATTCCCGCTGGCGCGCAACGCGCAAAACGCGCGCTGCGTGCCGCAGTAGTAGCGGCTTAGCGTTGCGCGATCGGCTTCGCTTCGCGCGGCGTTTCGCCAATGAAGAGCTGGCGCGGACGGCCGATCTTCTGCTCGGCGTCGCCGATCATTTCGTTCCACTGCGCGATCCAGCCGATGGTGCGCGCCATCGCGAAGATGCAGGTGAACATCGAGGTCGGGATACCCAGCGCGCGCTGCACGATGCCCGAGTAGAAGTCGACGTTCGGGTAGAGCTTGCGCGACACGAAATATTCGTCTTCGAGTGCGATCTTTTCGAGCTGCATGGCGAGCTTGAACAGCGGATCGTCGTGCAGGCCGAGTTCGTTCAGCACTTCGTAGCACGTCTCGCGCATGAGCTTCGCACGCGGGTCGTAGTTCTTGTACACGCGGTGGCCGAAGCCCATCAGCTTCACGCCCGAGTTCTTGTCCTTCACCTGCTTGATGAACTCAGGAATCTTGTCCGGCGAGCCGATTTCTTCCAGCATGTTCAGCGCGGCTTCGTTCGCGCCGCCGTGCGCCGGGCCCCACAGACACGCGATACCCGCGGCGATACATGCGAACGGATTCGCACCCGACGAACCCGCGAGACGAACCGTCGACGTCGACGCGTTCTGCTCGTGGTCGGCGTGCAGGATGAGGATGCGGTCGAGCGCGCGCACGAGCACGTCGTTGACCTTGTACTCTTCGCACGGGTTCGAGAACATCATGCGCATGAAGTTCGCGCTGTACGACAGGTTGTTCTGCGGGTACACGAACGGCTGGCCGATCGAATACTTGTACGCCATGGCGACGAGCGTCGGCAGCTTCGCGATCATGCGGATCGCCGAAACTTCACGGTGCTTCGCGTTGTTGATGTCGAGCGAGTCGTGATAAAAGGCCGACAGCGCGCCGACCGCGGCGACGAGGATCGCCATCGGGTGCGCGTCGCGGCGGAAGCCGCGGAAGAAGAACTGCATCTGCTCGTGAACCATCGTGTGCTGCGTGACGGTCTTCACGAACTCCGCCTTCTGCGCCGCGTTCGGCAGTTCGCCCCGGTACAGCAGGTAGCAGGTTTCGAGGAAGTCGGCGTTTTGCGCGAGGTTGTCGATCGGGTAGCCGCGATAGAGCAGCTCGCCCTTGTCCCCGTCGATGTACGTGATCGCCGAGTTGCACGACGCCGTCGACATGAAGCCCGGGTCATACGTGAACTTGCCGGTCTGACCGTACAGTTTGCGGATGTCGATCACATCCGGGCCCATCGAGCCCTGGTAGATCGGCAGTTCGACGCTCGGCGAATTGTCGCTGAACGATAGCGTGGCTTTTACATCAGACGGGGTCATAGCACATCCTCAATCGAAGATAAACACGGGATTCGATAGTTTTGCACGTCCGGCGCGGCGCCCGCACTCATGCACAGCTGGACAACTGCGGCACAACTGCGGCGGCGGACGCCACGGCACTCAGACGTTCCGAAGCAGCTCCAGCACCCGCTTCACGTCCGGGTCGGCCAGGTCGCCTTCTGGTTCCTTGCGCGCGAGCAGCAAGTCCATCAGGTCGTTATCGCTCAGCTCCAGCAGGCGCGTGAGTGCGCCCACGTCGGCGTCGCTGAGATCATGCTCATAGCGCTCGAAAAACCGCTCGAAAATCAGATCGTTTTCGAGCAGGCCGCGCCGCGCGCGCCAGCGAAGGCGCGCGCGGCGATGGGGGTCAGACTGGTGCGATTCCATTTTCGGACAGCAGCATCAAACCGCGCGGCGGAACATCAGTTCCTTGATCTTGCCGATCGCCTTGGTCGGGTTCAGGCCCTTCGGGCAAACGTCGACGCAGTTCATGATCGTATGGCAACGGAACAGACGATACGGATCCTCGAGGTTATCGAGGCGCTCGCCGGTCGCCTCGTCGCGGCTGTCCGCGATGAAGCGGTAAGCCTGCAGGAGGCCTGCCGGGCCGACGAACTTGTCCGGGTTCCACCAGAAGCTCGGGCACGAGGTCGAGCAGCTTGCGCACAGAATACACTCGTACAGACCATCGAGCTCGTCACGCTGCTCCGGCGACTGCAGACGCTCCTTCTCGGGCGGCGGCGTGTCGTTGATCAGGAACGGCTTGATCGAGTGGTACTGGTTGAAGAACTGCGTGAAGTCGCAGATCAGGTCGCGCACGACGGGCAGGCCCGGCAGCGGACGCAGCACGATCTTCGCGGGCAGGTCGTTCAGGTTCGTGAGACACGCCAGACCGTTCTTGCCGTTGATGTTCATGGCGTCCGAACCGCACACGCCTTCACGGCACGAACGGCGGAACGACAGCGTCTCGTCCACTTCCTTGAGCTTCACCAGCGCGTCGAGCAGCATGCGCTCGTGCGTGAGGTCCAGCTCGTACGTCTGCATGCGCGGCGCTGCGTCCTTGTCCGGATCGTAGCGGTAGACTTCAAAAATACGTTTGGCCATTTCCGATTCCTTTTGACTGGCTTGTGCCTTAGAACGTACGCGCCTTCGGCGGCACGGACTCGACGGTCAGCGGTTGCATGTGGACCGGCTTGTAATCGAGTCGGTCACCTTCGCTGAACCAGAGCGTATGGCGCAGCCAGTTTTCGTCGTCGCGGTGTTCGAAGTCGCTCTGAGCGTGCGCACCACGGCTTTCCTTGCGGGCTTCAGCCGAAACCATCGTTGCGCGCGCAACTTCAATGAGGTTCGCCACTTCGAGCGCTTCCACGCGCGCCGTGTTGAACACCTTCGACTTGTCCTTCAGGTGGATGTGCTTCGCGCGTTCTGCAACCTGCGCGATTTCCTGCACACCTTCCGCCAGCAGCTTCGAGGTGCGGAACACGCCAGCGTGCTTCTGCATCGTGCCGCGGATGTCGTTCGCGACGCTTTGCGCGTACTCGCCCGAGGTCGACTTGTCGAGTTCGGCAAGGCGCGAGAGCGAGAAGTCGGCGGCGTCGGCCGGCAGCGGCTTGTGATCGCGCAGTTCCTTGACGTGCTTGACGATGTGGTTGCCGGCCGCACGGCCGAACACCACGAGGTCGAGCAGCGAGTTCGTGCCGAGGCGGTTCGCGCCGTGCACGGAAACGCACGAGCACTCGCCCACGGCGTAGAAGCCGTTCACGACTTCTTCGTGGCCCTTCGGCGTGCCCACGACCTGACCGTGGATGTTCGTCGGGATGCCGCCCATCTGGTAGTGGATGGTCGGCACGACCGGGATCGGCTCCTTGATGCAGTCGACGTTCGCGAACTTCAGCGCGATTTCGCGGATCGACGGCAGACGCTTCATGATCGTCTCAGCGCCGATGTGCGAGAGGTCGAGCAGCACGTGATCCTTGTTCGGACCCACGCCGCGGCCTTCCTTGATTTCCTGGTCCATCGAACGCGAGACGAAGTCGCGCGGTGCGAGGTCCTTCAGGGTCGGCGCGTAACGCTCCATGAAGCGCTCGCCGTTCGAGTTGCGCAGAATGCCGCCTTCGCCGCGCACGCCTTCCGTGATCAGCACGCCCGCGCCGGCCACGCCGGTCGGGTGGAACTGCCAGAACTCCATGTCCTGCAGCGCGATGCCCGAGCGGGCCGCCATGCCGAGGCCGTCACCGGTGTTGATGAACGCGTTGGTCGATGCCGCGAAGATGCGGCCCGCGCCGCCCGTGGCGAACAGCGTGGTCTTGCCTTCGAGGATGTAGACGTCGCCCGTTTCCATTTCGAGCGCGGTCACGCCGAGCACGTCGCCATCGGCGTCGCGGATCAGGTCGAGCGCCATCCATTCGACGAAGAACGTGGTCTTCGCCGCGACGTTCTGCTGGTACAGCGTGTGCAGCAGCGCGTGGCCGGTACGGTCAGCAGCGGCACAGGCGCGCTGGACCGGCTTCTCGCCGTAGTTGGCCGTGTGGCCGCCGAACGGGCGCTGATAGATCGTGCCGTCGGCGTTGCGGTCGAACGGCATGCCGAAGTGCTCGAGCTCGTACACGGCGTTCGGCGCTTCACGGCACATGAACTCGATCGCGTCCTGGTCGCCGAGCCAGTCGGAACCCTTGATCGTGTCGTAGAAGTGGTAGTGCCAGTTGTCTTCGCTCATGTTGCCGAGCGAGGCGCCGATGCCGCCCTGCGCCGCCACCGTGTGCGAACGCGTGGGAAACACCTTCGAGAGCACGCAAACCGACAGGCCGGCGCGCGCGAGTTGCAGCGAAGCGCGCATCCCCGAGCCGCCTGCGCCGACGATGACCACGTCGAACTTGCGACGCGGCAGAGAATTCTTGATTGCAGCCATTCTTTTACACTCTCCAGAGAATCTGAGCGGCGTAGCCGAGGCTGCCCAGCAGCCATGCGATCGTGAGGACGTCCAGCGTGATGCGCAGGCCGACCGGCTTGATGTAGTCCATCCAGATGTCGCGCACGCCGACCCACGCGTGGTAGAACAGCGCGACGAAGGTGACGAACGTGGCGAGCTTCATCCACTGCGCGGCGAAGATCGAGGCCCAGCCTTCGTACGAGAAGTCGTGCGCGCCGAAGAACAGGACGAGCAGCACGATCGTGTAGACCGCCATGATCACGGCGGTGGCGCGTTGTGCGATCCAGTCGCGGATGCCGTAGTGAGCGCCCACGACGAGGCGCTTCGGACCGATACCGTTGTTAGCCGACATTTTTTAGAACGCTCCGAAGAGTTTTGCCGCGAAGGCGATCGTGAGGACCGTGGAGATGATCACGACGACGAGGGAGGTCGTCTTGCCTTTTTCCTTGTTCACGAGGTCATGGCTAAAATCCATGCACAGGTGACGCACGCCGGCGCAGAAGTGAAACAGGAACGCCCACCCGAGGACCAGCACGATGAGCTTGACGATGATGTTGGAGAGGAAGCCCTTGAATACCTCGAAGCTCAGCTCCGAAGTGAGGCTCTGGTCCAACAGGAACAAGATGAAAGGCAGGAACAGGAACAACAACGCACCGCTGATGCGGTGGCCGATCGACACACGACCGGCCAGCGGCAGGCGGTATGCGAACAATATCTGCCCAAGCCCGATGTTCCGGTATTCCGGCCTCGGTTTTTTTGCGGCTTCTGCCATGCTAGACCCCTACTATGTGTTAACACTAACTCGCAATTTTAGCGCCTTTTCATAACGCGCTGCAGCGAAATCCACGCCGGGCAAGGCTCGTGGTGCGCGCAAGCAAAGGCACTCTGGGGAAGGGCTCCGCGCCTTTTGCGCGGCCGCCCGTCAACTCAAATCGTTCTGATAGTAGTACCCGGTTGTGACATACCATCCGCGGCGCACTTCGACCGGCCGGTCCCCATAGGTATAGGACACCCGCTCGACCGACAGCAGCGGAAAACCTGCCGGCACCTTGAGCAGATCGGCCACCGCGGGATCGGCGGCCACCGCGCGGATCTTTTCCGTCGCGCGAATCATGCGCGTGCCGAACTCCGTCTCGAACATCGCGTAGAGCGGCCCCTTGTATTCGGCGAGGCGCTCGCTCGTGAGCCCGCGGAACACGCCGCCGGGCAGCCAGATCTCGTCGAGCACGGTGCTTTCGCCGTCGAACTGCAGAAGACGCCGGATCAGCACCACCGGGTCGGACGGCTTGAGGTCGAGCTGGCGCGCGATCTCGGCCGAGGCGCGCAGGCGGCGGCAGTCGAGCAGCTTGCTCACGTGCGGGTGCTCCGCGCCGTCATCAGCGAGTAACCTCAGGAAGCGAAACTGGGCGCGCTCTTCGTTGTGCGTCGCAACAAACGTACCCTTGCCCTGGCGGCGCACCAGCAGATTGTCGGCCGCCAGTTCGTCGATCGCCTTGCGCACCGTCCCCTGGCTCACCTTGTAGCGGGCGGCCAGTTCGACTTCGCTGGGGATGATTTCGCCGGGCTTCCATTCGCCCGACTCGAGGCTCTGCGTAATCAGCCCCTTGATCTGCTGATAGAGGGGGCTGAAAGTCGCGGATGGCGGGACGGCGGACGCGGACGCTTGAGCCCCGCTCTCGGGAGCGGTGGAATTTGCGTTGCTGGCCGGGTTCGCACTCATGGCGCGCATTTCAACATAAAGCCCCCTGGGCATCAAGCATTTTGGCCGCAATAGTTATGTCTTATATAAGACATAAGATACTGTTGACTTTGACCCTGACGGCTCCTACACTGCCGAGCGAGCAAGGGTTTGCGGGCGGGCTGCAGACCGGTTTCCGGCCCCGCAAGCGGCTGGAAACGGAGAAGCCGCCGGCTGCATCCACCCCGTGGCGAATGCGCCGCAGGCCGCCTTGCACCATGCTGTCCCCCACGCAGTAAACGCAGTAGAGGTTTGATCCGCCTGGCCGGTTAGCGTGACTCAATGCGCGCCGCGCGTCTGTGGGAGAGCCCGAGCGAGCTGTTGCTGGAGTCGGCACACGCGAAGCGGCCAGCGCCCGGCGTCCCTCGAAGGGCGCCCCGTACATCTCTTGCCTTGTTGCAGATGGTTACCGGCACGGCGGTCCGTGCGGGCGGCGCGCGCGTCACGGCTCGGCAGTTGGCGCAGGTCCGGTGAGGTGCGCACGCAAGCTGTAAAGACCGCCTGTTTCACCTACGCTTCGTGTATCGCGCATATAGAATGGCGTTTTACCCTGGCGTCTAACGCACCTTCCTGGAGATTTTCAATGGCTAAGCCCGCAAAGCGCGTTGCCGTCACCGGCGCCGCAGGTCAGATCGCTTACTCCCTGCTGTTCCGCATCGCGAATGGCGACCTGCTCGGCAAGGATCAGCCCGTCATCCTGCAACTGCTCGACCTGCCCCAGGCGCAAGCCGCCGTCAAGGGCGTCGTGATGGAACTGGACGACTGCGCATTCCCGCTGCTCGCGGGCGTTGTCATCACCGACGACCCGAAGGTCGCGTTCAAGGACGCCGACGTCGCCCTGCTGGTTGGCGCGCGTCCCCGTTCGAAGGGCATGGAGCGTAAGGATCTGCTCTCGGCCAACGCCGAAATCTTCACGGTGCAGGGCAAGGCGCTCAACGACGTCGCCAGCCGCGACGTGAAGGTGCTGGTCGTCGGCAACCCGGCCAACACGAACGCCTACATCGCCATGAAGTCGGCTCCGGACCTGCCGAAGAAGAACTTCACCGCCATGCTGCGTCTGGACCACAACCGCGCGCTCTCGCAACTGGCCGCCAAGTCGGGCAAGCCGGTCGCTTCGATCGAGAAGCTCGCCGTGTGGGGCAACCACTCGCCGACGATGTACCCCGATTACCGTTTCGCCACCGTCGACGGCCAGTCGCTCAACGCGCTGATCAACGACGACGAATGGAACCGCAACACGTTCATCCCGACCGTCGGCAAGCGCGGCGCGGCGATCATCGAAGCGCGCGGCCTCTCGTCGGCGGCTTCGGCGGCCAACGCGGCGATCGACCACGTGCGTGACTGGGTCCTCGGCACGAACGGCAAGTGGGTCACGATGGGCATCCCGTCGGACGGCTCGTACGGCATCCCCGAAGACATCATCTACGGCGTGCCGGTGACCTGCGAAAACGGCGAGTACAAGCGCGTGGAAGGCCTCGAAATCGACGCGTTCTCGCGCGAGAAGATGGACGGCACGCTCAATGAGCTGCTCGAAGAGCGCGAAGGCGTGGCTCACCTGCTCGGCAAGTAAGCCAGCCGGGACGAACGGAACGAGCGATTCAGGCTCGTTCCGCTTCATGCGCGCGGCCCGGGCTGCGCGCCCCCGATCCGCATGCGCCTTGCCCAGACTGGCTTGCCGGCAGGACGCATCCGAATCCGGTCTCCCCTTACAACACTCGAATACCGACGCCGAAGATGCGCGCCATCCTCCCAGCGGAAGTGCTGTTTGACGGCGAAGCGCCGCCCGCCATCCTGCCCGCATGCGACCACTACGCGGGCAGCGAGAAGCTGATGCTGAAATCGCTGGCGCTGCAGCAGCAGCTCGGCCCGGTCTTCGACATCACGCTCGACTGCGAAGACGGCGCG
Source organism: Paraburkholderia sp. JHI2823 (assembly GCF_038900695.1). Classification (NCBI taxonomy): domain Bacteria; kingdom Pseudomonadati; phylum Pseudomonadota; class Betaproteobacteria; order Burkholderiales; family Burkholderiaceae; genus Paraburkholderia; species Paraburkholderia sp. JHI2823. The sequence goes on from NZ_JAYMRY010000005.1 coordinate 70,901, forward strand.
CAGGTCGGCCGCGAGGCCGAGCACGCGGAGCTCGTGGCTTCGCTCATCGGCGGCGAACACGACCGCTTCGGCCGCGTGGGCGTGCGCATCCACGATTTCCATCACCGGCACTGGCGCGACGACGTGCGCCTGATCCTGCGCGCCGCGAAGCGCGCGCCGGCGTTCATCACGCTCCCCAAGATACGCGCCGTGGGCGACGCCGCCGAAATGACGTCGTTCATCGAAGCCACGCGCGTCGAGTTGGGCATCGACAAGCCAATTCCCGTTCAGCTGCTCGTGGAAACGCATGGCGCGCTCGCGCGCGTGTTCGACCTCGCCGCGCTGCGCGGCGTCGAGGCGCTGAGCTTTGGGCTGATGGACTTTGTCTCCGCGCACGACGGCGCAATTCCCGACACGGCCATGCGCTCGCCGGGCCAGTTCGATCACCCGCTCGTGCGCCGCGCGAAGCTCGAAATCGCGGCCGCGTGCCACGCCTTCGGCCGTGTGCCTTCGCATAATGTGAGCACGGAAGTGCGCGACATGGACGTGGTGGCGAACGACGCGCGCCGCGCGCGCAACGAGTTCGGCTACACGCGCATGTGGAGCATTCACCCGGCGCAGATTCCCGCGATCGTGGCCGCGTTCGCGCCGCGCGACGAAGAAATCGCGCTGGCCGCCGAAATCCTGCTGGCCGCGCAGCACGCGCAATGGGGTCCGACGCGCCACGGCGATACGCTGCACGACCGCGCGAGCTACCGCTATTACTGGTCCGTCCTGCGCCGCGCGCGCACCACGGGCCGCGCCGTGCCGCCCGAAGCCGCCCCCCTCTTCGCCCCTGGCGAACTGACCCGGGAACAGGCCTGAAGCGCGAGGCACGCCGGCAGCGAAAACGTTTTCAACGCATAGCGCCACGGCAGCGAAGCGGACTTCGCGCCACATGGCGCAACAGAGACAGACAAGGGCAGTTACAGCCAGTTACTCGCGAACCAAGGCTCAAACAACACAGGGCCCGAGAATTTGAAGTTCACGGCGATAAATAGGTGAAAATAGCGTCCGCTGCGCGCTTTCGGGGCGCACGCAGTGCAAACGGCGGCTGCCCCCGCAGCCGCGCACTGATCAACCGATTTAGATAGATAAAGGTTCGACTTCCATGAAGAAACTGCTGATCGCCGCTGTTATCGGCACGCTGTCCTCGACGCTGATGCTGGCCGCCACCGACGCCGCCGCACAAGGCACATCGTCCACCGCCACGCCCAAGAAGCCGGCTCCGAAGCACAAGATCATCAAGCGCAAGGCCAACCCGGCCAAGGAAGCGAAGGTCGACGCGGTCCCGGAAGGCTCGGAGCACTGGAGCTGCGCTGAAGGCATGCAGTTCGACCTGAAGGGCGACATGGCGCGTGACCAGATCGTCACCGTCCACTGGGCGAACAAGAACTACAACCTGCCGCGCCAGGCCACGACCACGGGCGCCGACCGCTTCCACGACGCCGCCACCGGCCTCGACCTCGTCGTGATCCCGACCAAGGCCATGCTGTTCTCGGACAAGGACAGCTCGCGTCTCGCCGACGAGTGCAAGACCGTTGCAATGCAGCAAGGCGCGCCGGCGCCGACGCAGGCCAACGCCCTTAACCGCAACGTTGCACCGGCAGCGAGCGGCGCAGCGGGCCAGTAAGCGCGAGCGGAACGCCTCGATGTCCGCGCCGACATCCAACGTCAGGCCGCAGCCGGATCAGGTACTGGTCGATATCGTCGACTACGTGCTGAACTTCCGTGTCGACAGCGCGCTTGCGCTGACCACGGCCCGGCATTGCCTGATCGACACGCTCGGCTGCGGACTCGAGGCGCTCTCCTACCCCGCCTGCACCAAGCTGCTAGGTCCGATCGTGCCGGGCACGGTCGTCCCGCACGGCGCAAAGGTGCCAGGCACGCAGTTCCAGCTCGACCCGGTTCAGGCCGCCTTCAACATCGGCGCGATGATCCGCTGGCTCGACTTCAACGACACCTGGCTCGCCGCCGAGTGGGGCCATCCGTCGGACAACCTGGGCGGCATCCTCGCGACCGCCGACTGGCTTTCGCGCACGGCCATTTCCCAGGGCAAGCCGCCGCTCACCATGAAGCACGTGCTCGAAGGCATGGTGAAGGCGCACGAGATCCAGGGCTGCATAGCGCTGGAAAACTCGTTCAACAAGGTCGGCCTCGACCATGTGCTGCTGGTGAAGCTCGCCTCGACGGCCGTGGTCGGCCAGATGCTCGGGCTCACGCGCGAAGAACTCATCAACGCCGTTTCGCTCGCCGTGGTCGACGGCCAGGCGCTGCGCACCTACCGCCACGCGCCCAACACGGGCTCGCGCAAGTCGTGGGCCGCGGGCGACGCCACCGCGCGCGCCGTGCGCCTCGCGCTCATGGCGAAGACCGGCGAGATGGGCTACCCCTCGGCGCTCACGGCGAAAACGTGGGGCTTCTACGATGTCTCGTTCAAGGGACAGCCGTTCCGCTTCCAGCGCCCCTACGGCACGTACGTGATGGAAAACGTGCTGTTCAAGATTTCGTTCCCCGCCGAATTCCACGCGCAGACCGCCGCCGAAGCCGCGATGACGCTGCACGGCGTGCTCGCCCAAAAGGGCAAGACGGTCGGGGACATCAAGCGCATCACCATTCGTACACACGAAGCGGCGATCCGCATCATCGACAAGAGCGGCCCGCTCGCGAACCCCGCCGACCGCGACCACTGCATCCAGTACATGGTCGCCGTGCCGCTCGTCTTCAGGCGTCTCACCGCCGCCGATTACGAAGACGAAGTCGCGAGCGACCCGCGCATCGACGCGTTGCGCGCCAAAACGGTGTGCGTGGAAGACCCGCAGTTCACGAAGGACTATCACGACCCCGCGAAGCGCTCGATCGCGAACGCGCTGAGCGTCGAACTGAACGACGGCACGGTGCTCGACGAGGTTGTCGTGGAGTACCCGATTGGCCACCAGCGGCGGCGCCAGGAAGGCATTCCGCTGCTGCTCGAGAAATTTCGAACCAACCTCGCGCGCCGCTTCCCGGCGAAGCAGCAGCAGGCTATTCTCGATGTCTCGCTGGACGAAGCGCGGCTATTCGGCTTACCCGTCAACGAGTACGTCGACATGTACGTGATCTGAGCAATCCGGCAGGCATCAGTAACAGCAGCAAGCGTGCAGTAAGCGTTATTTCCGCGATTAAACGAAGGAAAATACCATGGCTCACAACCTCCACAAAACGCTCAAGGAATTCGACAGCGGTTCCGGCAAAGGCAAGTTCTACTCGCTGCCGCAACTCGGCAAGCAGCTCGGCGTGAAGATCAATCGCCTGCCGGTCTCGATCCGTCTCGTGCTCGAGTCCGTGCTGCGTAACTACGACGGCAAGAAGATCGCGGAAGAGCATATCGAGCAACTCGCGAGCTGGAAGCCGAACGCCTCGCGCGTCGACGAGATCCCGTTCGTCGTCGCCCGCGTCGTGCTGCAGGACTTCACGGGCGTGCCGCTGCTCGCCGACATCGCCGCCATGCGCGGCGTCGCGAAGCAGGTCGGCAAGGATCCGAAGGTCATCGAGCCGCTCGTGCCGGTCGACCTCGTCGTCGACCATTCGGTCCAGATCGACTACTTCCGCCAGAAGGACGCGCTCGACCTGAACATGAAGCTGGAATTCCAGCGCAACAACGAGCGCTACCAGTTCATGAAGTGGGGCATGCAGGCGTTCGACACGTTCAAGGTCGTGCCGCCGGGCATCGGCATCGTCCACCAGGTCAACCTCGAATACCTCGCGCGCGGCGTGCACAAGAAGACGGAAGGCGGCGATACGGTCTACTACCCGGACACGCTCGTCGGCACCGACAGCCACACCACGATGATCAACGGCATCGGCGTGGTGGGCTGGGGCGTGGGCGGCATCGAAGCCGAAGCCGGCATGCTCGGCCAGCCGGTGTACTTCCTCACGCCGGACGTCGTGGGCGTCGAACTGAAGGGCAAGCTGCGCGAAGGCTGCACCGCAACCGACCTCGTGCTGACCATCACCGAAATGCTCCGCAAGGAGAAGGTCGTCGGCAAGTTCGTCGAGTTCTTCGGCGAAGGCACGGCATCGCTCTCGGTGCCGGACCGCGCGACCATCGGCAACATGGCGCCGGAATACGGCGCGACCATGGGCTTCTTCCCGGTCGACGAGAAGACGATCGACTACTTCAAGGGCACGGGCCGCACGCAGGCCGAAATCTCGGCCTTCGAGAACTACTTCAAGGCGCAGGATCTCTACGGCATTCCGAAGGCCGGCGACATCGACTACACGAAGACGCTCGTGCTCGATCTCGGCACCGTCGCGCCGTCGCTGGCCGGCCCGAAGCGCCCGCAGGACCGCATCGAAATCGGCAACGTGAAGTCGACCTTCATCGATCTGTTCTCGAAGCCGGTCGCGGAGAACGGCTTCAGCAAGAAGGCCGACGACCTCACGGCCGAATACGCCGTGACCGGCGACGTCAAGCTGCACAACGGCGACGTGCTAATCGCCGCCATCACGTCGTGCACGAACACGTCGAACCCGAGCGTGCTGCTGGCCGCCGGCCTGCTGGCGAAGAAGGCGGTGGAAGCCGGGCTCACGGTCGCCCCGCACATCAAGACCTCGCTGGCTCCGGGATCGCGCATCGTCACGGAATACCTGACGAAGACGGGCCTCCTGCCGTATCTCTCGAAGCTCGGCTTCGAACTCGCGGCATACGGCTGCACGACCTGTATCGGCAACGCCGGCGATCTCACGGCGGAACTGAACGAGTCCATCACGAAGAACGACGTGGTCGCCGCAGCGGTGCTGTCGGGCAACCGCAACTTCGAAGCGCGTATTCACCCGAACATTCGTGCGAACTTCCTGGCCTCGCCGCCGCTGGTCGTCGCTTACGCGATCGCGGGCAATATCACGCGCGACCTGATGACGGAGCCGGTGGGCAAGGGCAACGGCGGCCGTGACATCTACCTCGGCGACATCTGGCCGACGAGCGAGGAAGTCAACGCACTGCTCAAGTTCGCGCTCGATCCGGACGCGTTCCAGAAGAACTACAGCCAGCTCACGAAGAAGGGCGACCTGTGGAGCAAGATCGAAGGCGAAGAAGGCCAGGTCTACGACTGGCCGAAGTCGACCTACATTGCCGAGCCGCCTTTCTTCGGCAGCAGTTTTTCGATGACGCCGTCGTCGGAAGTCGCCGAGATCAAGGGCGCGCGCGCACTGGGCATCTTCGGTGACTCGGTCACGACCGACCACATCAGCCCGGCTGGCTCGATCAAGGAAGACTCGCCCGCGGGCAAGTGGCTGAAGGCGAACGGCGTGCAGAAGGCCGACTTCAACAGCTACGGCTCGCGCCGCGGCAACCACGACGTGATGATGCGTGGCACGTTCGCGAACGTACGCATCAAGAACCTGATGATTCCGGCAAAAGCCGACGGCACGCGCGTGGAAGGCGGCCTGACGATTCACCAGCCGGGCGGCGAACAGATGTCGATCTACGACGCCGCCATGAAGTACATCGACGCCGGCACGCCGACCATGGTGTTCGCCGGCGAAGAGTACGGCACGGGTTCGTCGCGCGACTGGGCAGCCAAGGGCACGCAACTGCTGGGCGTGAAGGCCGTGGTCGCACGCAGCTTCGAGCGCATCCACCGCTCGAACCTCGTTGGCATGGGCGTTCTGCCGCTGCAGTTCAAGGGTTCGGACAGCGTTCAGTCGCTTGGCCTGACCGGCGAGGAAACGTTCGACATCGAAGGCCTGACCGACGACTTCAAGCCGCAGCAGGACCTGACGCTCGTCATCCGCCGCAAGGATGGCAAGGAGGAACGCGTCGAGGTGCTGCTGCGCATCGATACGCCGATCGAAGTCGACTACTACAAGCACGGCGGTATTCTGCCGTTCGTGCTGCGCTCGCTGCTCGCGGCGTAAGTACGCAGTTTTTGCAGGTGCCGCGCCCGGCAACGGGTGCGGTCACATTTGAAGCTCGACGCAAGTCGGGCTTTTTTTTTGGCTTTTCCGTGGGTGCGTCACTCGACCAGCTTGTTCAACGCAGCAAACTCGATCAACGCCGCTAGCGAAGAAAGGCCGAGCTTGTCGAGCACGCGCGTCTTGTACGTGCTCACGGTTTTATCCGAGAGCCCGAGGCGCGCCGCGATGCCCTTGTTGCTCATACCGCGCGCGAGATATTGAAGCACCTCCACCTCGCGCGGCGAAAGCCCGTCTAGCGCCACGTCACGGCCGCCGCCGCAAGTGCCCGCCGGGAAGCAGTCGTAACCGAGCAGCACCGCTTTCACCACGCCGCACAGTTCCGCCACGCCGCGATTCTTGTTGACGTAGCCGTTCGCCCCTGCAACGCGCGTGTGATTGGCCATGACGAGTTCGGGCTTGGCCGACAGCACGAGAATGCGCGCGTCGGGCTGCTGTGTGCGAATGCCGCGGATGACCGAGAGGCCATCGAGCTTCGGCAACTCGAGGTCGAGAATCACCAGATCGGGCTTCAGTTCCCGCACGAGGCGCAGGCCCTCTTCCCCGTCGCCACACTCTCCTACCAGTTCGTACTCCGTATTCAGCACGTTGTGGAGCATCTTCAGCACGATCGGATGGTCATCGACTACAACGATGCGTTTCATTGTCTGTTCCATGGCGGAATGATTTATTTGTTTGAGCTCTCAGAGGGGAGCTCACAGCCTGAATGACGCGTCGCCGTTTTTGTATAGGAGATTTCCGAAACGCCAGTGATGTCGCACCGCAGGGTTAACGCCGAGCGCCCGCCGTTTGAATTTAACTAACGCGTGAATTAAAGTTCAGCAATGGTCAATCGCACCGCCACCGTTTCTTCGCGTCCCCGCGGCCGGCGCCCCGCCGCCCCCGATGTCGACATCCGCGAGCGGCTGCTTGCCAGCGCCACGCAGCTGTTCGGCGAGCAGGGCATCGCGGCCACCACCATGGCTCAGATCGCGGAAGCGGCGGGCGTGACGTCCGCGATGGTCCACTACTACTTCACGAACCGCGAGAAGCTGCTCGACGCCGTGGTCGAGGAGCGCATCGCGCGCTCGATCGCGTTCGTATGGGAGAGCGCGGAACGCGAATCCGCGCGCGACCCGCAAGCGCTCGTCGAGGAACTGGTCGCGCGGCTCTTCGACGTCACCTCGCGCCTGCCCTGGCTGCCGCCGCTATGGCTGCGCGAGATCGTCAACGAAGGTGGCCTGCTGCGCGAGCGCATGCTCGAGCGTCTGCCCGTCGAGCAGTTGCAGCGCTTTGCCGCGCGCATCGGCGAGGCGCAGCGCGACGGCAGCGTCAACGCCGATCTCGAAGCGCCGCTGCTCTTCATCTCGATCCTCGCGCTCGTCATGCTGCCGCTTGCGACTTCGAAGATCTGGCTCAGCGCGCCCGGCTTCCCGAAAATCGAGCGCGAGGCGCTGCACCGGCATGTGAGCGCCCTGTTGAGCGCCGCGTTGCGGCCAGCGCCGCGCAAAGTTCGCGCGCGCCGCGCCGCGCGTAGCAAGGGAGACGCTTCATGATGCGCAGGATCGTGGGCGCGTGTGCCGCCGCCCTCGCGCTAGCCGCGTGCTCGAAGCACGGCCCGGCAGGCTGGCAAGGCTATGCCGAAGGCGAGTATGTCTACCTCTCCTCGTCGCAGCCGGGCACACTCACCGATCTCAACGTCACGCGCGGTCAAACCGTGGCCGCCAATGCGGCCGCCTTCGCCCTCGACTCGATCGAGGAAACCGCCGCGCGCGACGAGGCTCAGCATCGCCTCACGGCCGCGCAAAAGCAGCTCGCCGACCTGCAAACCGGCAAGCGTCCGCCCGAAGTGCGCGTGACCGAAGCGCAGCTCGCGCAGGCCGAGGCCAACGCGCGCAAGGCCGCGCTCCAGCTCACGCGCGACGAGGCGCAGTTGCGCGCGGGCGGCATTGCGCAGGCGCAGCTCGACGACTCGCGCGCGCAGGCCGCTTCCACGGCCGCCCAGGTACGCGAGCTGCAAAACCAGGTGCGCGTGGCGAACTTGCCGGGTCGCAGCGCGCAAGTCGCCGCGCAGGCCGCCGAAGTCGAGGCGTCGCGCGCTTCGCTCGCACAAGCGCAGTGGCGGCTCGACCAGAAGCGTGTGAGCGTGCCGAGCGGCGGCCTCGTCTACGACACGCTGTTTCGCGTCGGCGAATGGGTGCAGGCGGGGAGCCCCGTCGTCCAGATGCTGCCGCCACAAAACGTGAAGGTGCGCTTCTTCGTGCCCGAAACGGTGGTCGGCTCGCTCGCGCCCGGCCGCAAGGTCGACGTGCGCTGCGACGGCTGTGCCGCCCGGATTCCCGCCACCATCACGTGGATTTCGAACGCCGCCGAATACACGCCGCCCGTCATCTACAGCAACGAAAATCGCGCGAAGCTCGTTTTCATGATCGAGGCGCGGCCCGCCGCGCAAGACGCCATGAAGCTGCATCCGGGCCAGCCAGTCGAGGTGACGCTGCAATGAGCACCTCTACGCCGCCCACCGGCGACTATGCCATCGACGTGCACAATCTCAACAAGCACTTCGGCAACAAGCATGTCGTGAACGACGTCTCGCTGCGCGTCGGGCGCGGCGAAATATTCGGCTTTCTCGGCCCGAACGGCAGCGGCAAGACCACGTCGATCCGGCTCATGTGCGGCCTGCTCACGCCCGATTCCGGCTCGGGCACCTGCCTTGGCTACGACATCCTGCGCGAAAGTGCGCAGATCAAGCGGCACGTCGGCTACATGACGCAGCGCTTCTCGTACTGGGAAGACCTGACGATCCGCGAGAACCTCGATTTCGTCGCGCGCATCTACCAGATGCCGAAGCGCCGCGAGGCCGTCGATCGCGCGCTCGAATCGCTCGGCCTCGCGAGCCGCGCGAACCAGCTCACGGGTGCGCTCTCGGGCGGATGGAAGCAGCGGCTCGCGCTCGCGGCCTGCATGCTGCACGAGCCCGAACTGCTCCTGCTCGACGAACCGACCGCCGGCGTCGATCCCACGGCGCGCCGCGACTTCTGGGAGGAATTGCACCGGCTCGCCGCACGGGGCATCTCGGTGCTCGTGAGCACGCACTACATGGATGAAGCCGAACGCTGCCACAAGCTCGCCTATATCGCTTACGGCAAGCTGCTCACGCAGGGCACGGCCAGCGAGGTCATCGCCGGGCAGAACCTCGAAACATGGGCCATTCATGGCGAACGTCTCTCCGCCCTCGCCGCGCAGCTGCGCAACGCGCGAGGCATTGACCAGACCGTCGTGTTCGGCTCCGCGCTGCACGCGAGCGGCCGCGACCACGCGGCGCTCGCCGCCGCAGTCGCGCGCGCAGTGGAAGGGCAGCCGTTGCGCGCCGAGCGCATCGACACCGGCCTCGAAGATGTGTTCATCTACTTGATGAGCCAGGTTAAGGATAACTATGCAAATGGCGACCAAAAGCGCAGTGACGGCCGTGGAGTGACAAAGTGAGCGCGTCGTTCCCGTTTTCCCTGGCGCGCTGGTGGAGTATCGTGCTCAAGGAGTTTCTCCAGCTCAAGCGCGACCGCGTCACGTTCGCCATGATCGTCGGCTTGCCGATCATCCAGCTCACGCTGTTCGGCTACGCGATCAACACCGACCCCAAGCATCTGCCCACGGCCATCGTGGTGGGCGAGGACAGCGTGTTCGCGCGCAGCTTCGTCGCGGGCATGCGCAATTCGGCCTACTTCGACGTGATCGAAACGATGCCCGACGAGGCCTCGGCGCGCCGCGCGCTCGCGCGCGGCACGGTGCAGTTCGTGCTGAGCATACCCACCGACTTCTCGCGTCGCCTGTTGCGCGGCGAACGCCCTTCGCTCCTCATCGAGGCCGACGCGAGCGACCCCACCGCCATCACCACCGCGCTTGCGGCCGTACCCGGACTGGTCGCGCCCGTGGTCGCGAAAGATCTCACCGGCCCGCTCGCGCACCTGAACGGCACGCCCGCCGCCTTCGACGTGCAGGTGCACAGGCTTTACAACCCCGAGGGCATCACGCAATACAACGTCGTGCCGGGCCTGATGGGCGTGATCCTGACGATGACGATGGTGATGATGACGGGCCTCGCGATCACGCGCGAGCGCGAGCGCGGCACGATGGAGAACCTGCTCGCCACGCCGGCGCTGCCCATCGAGGTGATGACCGGCAAGATCATCCCCTATGTCGCCATCGGGCTGGTCCAGGCGACCATCATCGTGCTCGCCGCGCGCTACGTGTTTCATGTGCCGTTCGCGGGCGGGCTCGTCGCGCTCTATCTTTCGGCCCTGCTTTTCATTGCGGCGAACCTCACGGTGGGCATCACGCTCTCGTCGCTCGCGCAAAACCAGTTGCAGGCCATGCAGCTGACGATGTTCTATTTCCTGCCTAGCCTGCTGCTCTCCGGCTTCATGTTCCCGTTCGGCGGCATGCCGCGCTGGGCGCAATGGCTCGGCAATCTGCTGCCGCTCACGTATTTCAACCGGCTCGTGCGCGGCATCCTGCTCAAGGGCAACGGCTGGAACGAGCTGTGGCCCGCGGTGTGGCCGCTCGCCGTGTTCACGGTCGCGGTGATGATGATCGCGCTGCGCTTTTACCGGCGCACGCTGGACTAGCCCGGAGGCTCACGACGATGAAGCGCGACGCCTCCTCCATCCTTCTGCTTGGGCTCCTGCTCGCGGGCTGCACCGTCGGCCCCGATTTCCACACGCCCTCGGCGCCCGATGCCACCGGCTGGACACGCGAGCCCGTGCCGGCGGCGACCGCGAGCGCGGCAGGCCCGGGCGGCTGCGTACAGACCTTCGCCACCGCCGAGCACGCGCCCCGCGCGTGGTGGACACAGTTCGGCAGCGCGGAGTTGAACACGCTGGTCGATCAGGCATTGAGCGCGAGCCCAACGCTCGACTCCGCGCGCGCGAAGCTCGTGGAGGCGCGCGAAAACTACAACGCCCAGGCAGGCGCGACGAACTTTCCCGCCGTCGATCTGAAGCTAAACGGCACGCGCCAGAAGATCGATCTCGCCGCCTTCGGCATCACGCAGGTGCCGAACCCGCCGCCGTTCACGCTCTACAACGCTTCGGTCAGCGTCTCATACGTGTTCGATCTGTTCGGCGCCAATCGCCGTGCGCTGGAAGCCACGCTCGCCCACGTCGATTATCAGGCGTACGAAATGGAGGCCGCGCGTTTAACGGTAGCCGCCAACGTCGTGTCCACCGCCATCCGTCGCGCCTCTTTGCAGCGCCAGATTGAAATCACGCGGCAAGTGGCCGACACGCAGGCGCGCCAGCTCACGATCATGCAAGCGCGCCTGGCCGCCGGCGGCGTGGCGGAAATCGACGTGCGCAGCCAGCGCACCCTGGTTGCGCAAACGCGCGCTTCCCTGCCACCGCTCGAAACGCAGCGCGACGCAGCAGATCATCAGCTTGCGATCCTACTTGGCGTCGCGCCTTCCAGCACGCAGTTCGCCGCACCGCTCGACACCCTGTCGCTCGATACGCTGCATCTGCCCGATACGGTTGCGCTCACCGTGCCTTCCACGCTCGCTCGCGAGCGTCCCGACATACGCGCCGCCGAAGCACTGCTGCACGAGGCAAGCGCGAACGTCGGCGTGGCAACCGCCAATCTCTTTCCGCAGATCTCGCTGTCCGCGAGTATTGGATCGGAGCGCACGCATATCGAGGACGTGGTCAGCGGGCTGAACATCTGGAACGTGGGGCTCGGCCTCACGCAACCGCTCTTTCACGGCGGCGAATTGCGCGCGAAGAAACGCGCGTCACAAGCCGCGTATGAAGCCGCTTTCGCCGACTATCGGCAGACGGTCCTGCAAGCGTTGCAGCAGGTCGCCGACTCGCTCCAGGCGCTCCAGAACGATGCGGTCGAGCTGCAAGCGCGCGATGACGCCGCGCGCGACGCGCAGGCCAACGCAGCAATCGCGCAGACGCGCTACAAGGCCGGCGGCGTGAGCGAATTCGCGCTGATCGACACGCAACGCCAGGCACTCCAGACGATGCTGGACCGCACGCGCGCGCAGGCCGATCGCCTCGCGGACACCGCTGCGCTCTATCAATCCCTGGGCGGCGCAACACTCCCCGGCGCCGAGCCGCCTGCCGCAAGTGAGCAAACCCCGGACCACACCGCGCCCGCCCGGTAACGTTGCCCCGCCGCGCGGCAACCACGACCCTGTGACGGCAACCATTCGTTTCCTTCCGCCTGCGCCGCGGCTGCGCGACAATGATCCTTCCCCTCGCCCCATCCGCAAACGAGAGACACGTATGAATCAGGCATCGCTGTCCCCCGCGCAACTTTCACTCAACGATCTGGTGGCGGCCGACGCACTCGAGCTTTCGGAATGGATCCGCCTGCGCAAGGTGTCCTGCCGCGAGGTGATGAGCGCGTTCCTTGATCATATCGAGCGTGTGAACACGCCCGCCAACGCCATCGTCTCGCTGCGCGAACGCGCCACGCTGCTGGCCGAAGCCGATGAACGCGACGCCCAGCTCGCGCGCGGCGAGTACCTGGGCTGGATGCACGGCATGCCGCAGGCGCCGAAGGATCTCACGGCCACGGCCGGCATTCCCTCGACGCAAGGCTCGCCGCTGTTGCGCAACGAAGTGCCGAAGGCCGACGCCCTGATGGCCGCACGCATGCGCGCACAAGGCGCGATTTTCATCGGCAAGACGAACACGCCGGAATTCGGCCTCGGCTCGAACACCTACAACACGGTCTTCGGCACGACGCTCAACGCATACGACCCCACGCGCAGCGCGGGCGGCAGCAGCGGCGGCACGGCCGTGGCGCTCGCACTGCGCATGCTGCCCGTGGCGGACGGCAGCGACATGATGGGCTCGCTGCGCAATCCCGCGGGCTGGAACAACGTATTCGGTTTTCGTCCGTCGCAAGGACGCGTGCCCTCCGTGCCCGCCCACGATCTCTTTTTCCATCAGCTCGGCTATGCGGGGCCCATGGGCCGCAACGTGCCCGACCTCGCCATGCTGCTCTCCACCCAGGCGGGTTACGACGCGCGGGCGCCGCTTTCCCTCGCTGAAGATCCCGTGCAGTTCGCAGGCTCGCTGGAACGCGATTTTCGTTGCGCGCGCATCGGCTGGCTAGGCGACTACGGCGGCTATCTGCCGATGGAAGACGGCGTGCTCGCGCTATGCGAGACGGCAGTCAAGGAGTTCGAATCGATCGGCTGCAAGGTCGAGGCCGCGCGCCCCGACTTCGCGATGGAGCGACTGTGGCAGGCATGGCTCACGCTGCGCCAGTTTTCGTGCGCGGGCACACTCGGCGCGTTCTACCGCGACCCGGAAAAGCACCGCCTGCTCAAGCCCGAGGCGCAATGGGAGGTGGAAGGCGGTCTGAAGCTTTCCGCCGAAGACGTGTGGAACGCCACAGTCACACGCAGCCAGTGGTACAACACGCTGCTCGCACTGTTCGAGCATTACGACTACCTCGCGCTGCCAAGCGCTCAACTCTTCCCGTTCGACGCCAGCGAGCATTGGCCGAAGTCGATCGCGGGCCGCGCGATGGATACGTACCACCGCTGGATGGAAGTCGTGATTGGCGGCAGTCTCGCGGGGCTGCCCGTCATCAGCGTGCCTGCGGGCTTCGATGCGCAAGGCTTGCCGATGGGTCTGCAGATCATCGGCAAGCCGCGTGCCGATCTTTCGGTGCTGCAACTCGCTCACGCATACGATCAGGCCACGCAGTGGGTCAAGCGGCGCTTGCCCGCGCAGCTCGACGCGTAAGCAGCGGAAGCAAAAAAGGCAGCGCCGTGGCGCTGCCTTTTTTCACATCGACGCGACAGATCGTGTCAGGCCTTCACCGCGCGTGCAGCATTTCTTCCGCGCAGCCATTCGAGCGCGAGCAGCAGGCACGTGGAGAACACGATGAGGATCGTTGCGAGCGCAGCGATCGTCGGGCTGATGTTCTCGCGAATGCCCGTGAACATCTGACGCGGCAACGTGGTCTGATCGGCGCCCGCGAGGAACAGCGTCACGACGACTTCGTCGAACGACGTGGCGAACGCGAACAGCGCACCGGAAATCACGCCCGGCGCGATCACGGGCAACGTGATGCGGAAGAACGTCGTGACCGGATTCGCACCGAGCGAGAGGCTCGCACGCACGAGATTGTGGTTGAAGCCCTGCAGCGTGGCGGCCACCGTGGTCACGACGAACGGCACGCCCAGCGACGCATGCGCGAGGATCAGGCCGATGTACGTATTGGCTAGACCGAGCGGCGCGAAGAACAGATACATGCCCACGCCAACCACCACCACGGGCACGATCATCGGCGAAATGAGGACCGCCATGAGCACCGCCTTGCCGCGAAAATCGGCCTTGGTGATGCCGATAGCGGCGAGCGTGCCGAGTACGGTCGCCACGACAGTGGCAGAGGGGCCGACGATGAAGCTGTTCTTCGCGGCCATGCGCCATTCGTCGGACATCACGAGGTTCTCGTACCAGCGCAGCGACCAGCCCGGAATCGGGTAGACGAGGAACGTGCTCGACGAAAACGACAGCGGCACGATCGCGAGCACCGGCAGGATCAGATACAGCAGCGTGAGCACGACGAGCGCGCGCAATGCGAAGTACCACACGCGTTCGACGGCCGACGTATGCGGCGCAAAAAGCGGCTTGGCAAATTTCATGATCGCGCCTCCCTCAGCCAAGGCTCAGTTGCGTGCGCGTGAAGCGCCCGTAGATGAAATAGAGCACCGTGGTCGCGGCGAGCAGGAGCGCGCCGAGTGCGCAAGCCATGCCCCAGTTGATCGACACGTTGGTGAAGTACGCCACGTAGTAGCTGACCATCTGATCGCCCGGGCCGCCGAGCAGCGCCGGCGTGATGTAGTAGCCGATCGACAGAATGAACACGAGCAGTACGCCCGCACCCACGCCGGGGTACGTCTGCGGCACGTACACGCGCCAGAAGGCCGCGAAAGGATGGCTGCCGAGCGACACCGCTGCGCGCTGGTACGTGGGCGGAATCGACTTCATGACGCTGTACAGAGGCAGCACCATGAACGGCAACAGGATGTGCGTCATCGAGATGTAGACGCCCACTCGATTGAACAGCAGCGTGAGCGGATGCGAAATGAGACCCGTGCCCATGAGCGCCTTGTTGACGAGACCCTCGCCCTGCAGGATCACGATCCACGCGGCCACACGCACGAGGATCGACGTCCAGAACGGAATCAGCACGAGAATCATCACGAGATTCGCGCGGCGCTCGGAGAGCGTCGAGATCCAGTAGGCGAGCGGATAGCCGAGCAGCAGCGCGAACACCGTGACGAACACGCTGATGACGAAGGTGCGCCCGAACACGTCGAGATAGATCTGCTGATCGGGGTCGGCGGCCACGATGCGGCCGAATGCATCCTGCCGGTGATCGAGCGAAGCGAGCAGGTAGAACGGCGAGATGCGCGAGCTGTTCTTCGCGATGGCTTGCCAGTAGGTCACGTCACCCCAGCGGTCGTCGAGGTCGACGATTTTCGCGCGCGTTTGCGCGGGCGTGAGCGTGAGCGGCTTGCCGTCGTCGTCGGCGAGCGGCATGGCGCGCGCGGTCTTCGCGACCAGCGAGCGGAAGCCCGGGATTTCCACATTCAGGCGCCGCGCCAGCGCGCCCATCGCATCCCCTTCCTTAACGACGGCGAGATCCTGCGCGAGCGCAGTGTAGGCCGCATCGGGCGGCGCGCTCTTGCGGTCCCAGCCGCGCAGCGCCGTGATGGTTTGCGGCAGCGCTGTCGCCACTTCGGGGTTCTGCACGGCGCGCGTGAGCAGCGCCGCAATCGGCACGACGAAAATCAGCAGCAGAAAGATTGCGAGCGGCGCGATCAGCATGAGCGCCATCGTCCGCTTCTTCGCTTGCGCCACGCGCAGTTCGCGCTTCAGGCGCGCGGTCTCTTCGCGCGCCGCGCCGGCAACGTTGGTCACGGTCGTCATCGTAGTCACACCTGGTCTCCCCCTGCCCTGCTACACAACGCTCCGGCGCTTGCACGCCGGAGCGTCCATCTCACACTTACTTCGCGGCCCACGAGGAGAAACGCTGCTCCAGTTCGTCGCCGTGGTCGGTCCAGAACGTGAGGTTCTCCTGGATGGCGTTCTTGCCGTTGGCCGGCGAGTTCGGCAGGTTCGCGAGCGTCTTCTCGTCGAGCGCCTTGATCGCGTTGGCGTTCACCGGGCCGTACGCGATGTGTTGCGCATAGGCCTGCTGCGGCTTCGGCGAGAGCGTGTAGGCGATGTACTGCTCGGCCAGCGCCTTGTTCGGTGCGCCCTTCGGGATCGCCCAGTAGTCGAGGTCATAGATGCTGCCGTTCCAGACCACCTTGAGGTTCTTGCCCTCGCGCTGCGCGGCGTCGATACGGCCGTTGTACGCCGTGGACATCACCACGTCGCCCGCCACGAGGAACTGCGGCGGCTGGGCGCCTGCCTCCCACCACTGGATGTTGGGCTTCAGTTCATCGAGCTTCTTGAACGCGCGATCCTGGCCCGCCTTCGTCGCGAGCACTTTATAGACGTCCTGCGGCGCCACGCCGTCGGCCATCAGCGCGAATTCCATGTTGTAGCGCGCACCCTTGCGCATGCCGCGCTTGCCCGGGAATTTCTTCACGTCCCAGAAGTCGGCCCAGCTCGTGGGCGCGGTCTTGAGCTTGTCGGCGTTATAGGCGAGCGCCGTGGACCACACGAAGAAGCCCGCGCCGCAGGGCTGCTGTGCGGCCTTCATGAAGTCGCCCTTGTTGCCGAGCTTGGCCCAGTCGAGCTTCTCGTAAAGGCCTTCGTCGCAGCCGCGCGCGATGTCGCCGGTTTCGACTTCCACCACGTCCCAATCCACGTGCTTCGCGTCGACCATGGCCTTCACCTTGGCCTGCTCGCCGTTGTATTCCACAGCGGTGATCTTGTTGCCCGTCTGCGCCTGGAACGGCTCGTTGAATGCCGCCTTTTGCGCATTGCCATTGGCGCCGCCGAAGTTCACGACGGTCAGGTCCGCGGCATGCGCCGCGCCGAACGAGAGTGCGAGTGCGGCCGCGACCGCTGCAACGCGCATGGTGCCGATCTGCTTCATGGTTGAGTCCCTTCTCCTTGGTGGTTTGTCTTGCCGGGCCCTTCGATGCGAGAAACGTGGCCCGATCGTCGAGACGTTTCGCGAAACACGGCGCACGATGTCGCGCGCCGCGCCCGCCAGCGTCATGCGAACACGCGCAGATGCTCCGGCGCGAACTCGAGTGCGACCGGCTGGCCGGGCGCGAAGCCGTCGAGCGCCTCGGTGCCGAGCGGCACTTTCACGAAGCATTCGTCCTGCTGGGGCAGACCGCAGCGCATGCGCACGTGGTCGCCGAAATAGATGAGGCCGCGTGCCTCGCCCGACAGCGCGTTCGAACCATTGCGGGCCGCGCCGTTCGCCGCCAGCTTCATGCGCTCGGGGCGTATGCAGGCGATGGCCGCGGCTCCCGCCTGCGCGCCCGCCACGTTGCGGCCGGTGAGGCGCGTGCCGTCGGCGAGATGCATTTCGCAGTACTCGCCA
This sequence comes from Paraburkholderia sp. JHI2823, assembly GCF_038900695.1. Lineage (NCBI taxonomy): Bacteria > Pseudomonadati > Pseudomonadota > Betaproteobacteria > Burkholderiales > Burkholderiaceae > Paraburkholderia > Paraburkholderia sp. JHI2823. Next base: position 88,385 of record NZ_JAYMRY010000005.1, read on the forward strand.
TTCACCGAGGCAATGGTGCCGCGCAGCCGGTTGCTGTCGCCGATGAAGTTCGCCACGAACTCGTTGCACGGCGATTCGTAGAGGCGGTCGACGCTGTCGAGCTGCTGCACGATGCCCTTGTCGAACACGGCCACCCGGTCCGACATCGTGAGCGCCTCGCCCTGGTCGTGGGTGACATAGACGAACGTGACGCCGAGCTTCTCGTGCAGCGACTTCAGTTCGTACTGCATATGTTCGCGCAACTGCTTGTCGAGCGCGCCGAGCGGCTCGTCCATCAGCACGAGCTTGGGCTGGAACACGAGCGCGCGGGCCAGCGCGATACGCTGCTGCTGGCCGCCCGAAAGCTGGGCGGGATAGCGCTTCGCGAAGCCTTCCATACGCACCATCTTGAGCGCGTCGTTCACGCGCTGGGCGCGCTCGGCCGTGGGCACCTTGCGCACGCCGAGCGGGTAGGCGACGTTCTGCTCGACCGTGAGATGCGGAAAGAGCGCGTAATTCTGGAACACCATGCCGATGTCGCGCTTGTGCGGCGGCACGTTGTTGAGCAGCTTGCCCTCCAGGCGGATTTCGCCGCCGGTGGGAAACTCGAAGCCGGCGAGCATCATGAGGCAGGTAGTCTTGCCGGAGCCGGACGGCCCGAGCAGTGTCAGAAACTCGCCTTGATAGATATCGAGGTCAAGTTGTTTGACAACCAGCGTTTCGCCATCATAGGTCTTGCGTACGCCGCGAAAGCTGACGATCACATCCGAGGTCTTCATTCGCCCTGTCTCCTTTGCTTGCTTTTCGCCGGTCCGCCCGCGCAATCTGACGCGATTAAATAATTATGCCGCAGGCATTAACCGGAACTGACGTGCGAATTACTATAGATGGTCCCGGCTCTATCTCATGGAGCCATTTCATTATTCCTGATGGAACCACTTCGCCATGGTCATCCTGTCCGAATGGCTCGCGGCGCAGCTCGACAAGGAGAGCGCCGAACCGGCCTATCGTCAGCTGTTACAGCTCATGCAGCAAGCTATTCTGACAGGACGGCTCGCGCCCGGCACCAAGCTGCCCAGTTCGCGCCTGCTCGCGGCCGACCTCGGCGTGGCCCGCAACACCGTGCTGCACGTGTACGACCAGTTGAGCGCCGAAGGCTACGTGATCTCCACCACGGGCAGCGGCACCTATGTCGCCGACACGCGCCCCGACTCGGCCGCCGTGAGTACGCCCACGAACAAGCCCTCGCCGGCGCGCTCCCCCGACGACGAAAACGACGCGACCGGCTCTTCCCCGCGCGGCGACATGTCGACTCGCGGCCAGCGTCTCATCGAGGAAGCGGGCGTTTCCGCCAAGCAGTGGGGGGCGTTCATGCCGGGCGTGCCCGACGTGGCCGAGTTTCCGGCCCGCACGTGGAGCCGCCTGCAGGCACGGCTGTGGAAGTCGGCCAATCATGGCTTGCTGACCTACGCGCCCGGCGGCGGCTACCGGCCGCTGCGGCGCGCGCTCTCGGACTACCTGCGCGTGGCGCGCTCGGTGCGCTGCACGCCGGACCAGATCATCATCACGACGGGCATTCACCAGTCGATCGATCTCTCGGTACGCCTGCTCGCTGACGTGGGCGACCGCGCGTGGGTGGAGGAGCCGTGCTACTGGGGCGCGCGCAGCGTCCTGCAATCCTCGGGATTGAAGCTCGCTCCTGTTCCTGTCGATGAAGAAGGCCTCAACCCGCGCGAGCAGGACCTGCGCGAGCCGCCGCGCATCGCGCTCGTCACGCCCTCGCACCAATATCCGCTCGGCATGGTGATGAGCCTCGCGCGCCGCCGAACGCTGCTCGAATACGCGCGCCAGCACAAGGTATGGATCATCGAGGACGACTACGACAGCGAGTTCCGCTACGGCAGCCGCCCGCTGGCCTCGCTCCAGGGGCTCGACGAATCCGACCGCGTGATTTACGTGGGGAGCCTCGGCAAGCTGCTGTTTCCGGGCCTGCGCATCGGCTACATGGTCGTGCCCGAGCGGCTAGCGGCCACCTTCCGCACGGGTGTGGCGGAGCTGTACCGCGAAGGCCAGCTCATGCAGCAGGCCGTGCTCGCCGAGTTCATCATGGACGGCTACCTCACCTCGCATGTGCGCCGCATGCGCACGCTCTACGGCGAGCGCCGCCAGTTGCTGATCGACGCCGTCACGCGCCATTTCGGCGACGCGCTGCCGGTCATGGGCGACGAAGCGGGCCTGCACTTCGTGCTCGGCCTGCCTGACACCGCCGACGACCGTGCCATCGCGTCCGCCGCCTACGACGCGGGCGTGATCGTGCGGCCGCTTGCGGCCTACTACAGCGTTCGCCAGGAGCGTAAAGGATTGCTGACGGGCTACGCGTGCGTGCCGCACGAGCAAATCGAACCGGCGTTTGCGACGCTCGCGCGGGTGATCGAGGAACACGCGTTTGCGAAGCCGCAAAAGCTGCGGCGCACCGGTTAGACGAGGGCGCGCCGCCAGCGTGCCGAAAACGCGAATCACCGGCTCATTTCAGCCCGAAATCGACGCGCGTGGTCGCCCCCTTGTCGTCGATGCCTTTCGCGTCGAGCTTCGGCGCGACGACGAACACGCGGCTCGGATCGACCTTGCCCTCGAAGTACTGCTGCACCGCTTGCGCGCGCTCCTGCGCGAGGTTGCGCAAGGCGGCGTCGTCAACGGGCGCGTGGTCGGCCAGTGCCTGCTTCATGTCGTCCACGGGCAGCGTCTTCGTCAAGCCGACCATGTTGCGCGGTTTCTTGAAGTCCGCGTCCTTATAGGCTTTGGTGAGGTATTTTTCGTATTCCTTGTCGTCCACCTTGACCTGCGAAGTATCGACGCTCTCGCCGTTGCCCACCGTGTCCTTCACTTTCTCCAGCCGCACGAGGTGCTCCACGTACTGCTGGCGCAGCGCGGGCGTGTCCACGGCGGGATCGACGCGGCCGATCAGGTCGATCTTGATCGACGGCTTGTCGTCCAGCGCCTTGGCGATCGTGTCGAGCTTCTTCTGGTCGGCTTCGTCGAGCGTCGCCGTGCCCGGCGTGAACTCCACGTAGCCCAGCTCTTCTCCCCCGCCGCCGAATGCGTTGGCGAGCAGCGCGAACGGCGCGGTCACCGCTTTGGCGATGAGGTTGAGCACCGCCTTCCAGATCAGGCCGCCCAGGCTGAACTCGGGGTTCGAGAGCGAGCCCGATACCGGAATGTTCACGTCGATCTCGCCCTTGCGGTTCTTGAGCAGCGAGATAGCGAGACGCACCGGCAGCTTCGTGGCCGTGTCGTTCTCCACGTGGTCGCCGAACGTGAGCTGGTCGATGAAGAGGTGGTTGTTTGCCGTGAGCTCGTCGTTCGCGAGCTGGTAATGCAGGTCGACGTTGAGCTTGCCCTTCGTGATCGGATAGCCCGCGTACTTGGCGGAGTAAGGCGTGAGGTTCGTGAGCTCGACGTCGTGCGCGCTCGCCGTGAGGTCGAGCGAAGGCTTCTCGATCAGCGGGTTCACCGTACCCTTGATCGCAATCGGCCCGTTCGCCGCGAGCTTCGCGGAAACGTCCACAGGAGCGGGCGTCGTCGATTCGGTGCCGAACGCGCCCACCTTGCCCTGGATCTGCACGAGGTCGGCGCTGTAGTTCGGCTTGATGAAGTTGTCGGTGTAGTTCACTCGGCCGTCCTGCAGCACGAGCTCGCCGAAGTGCAGGCGCACGGGATGCTTCGGCGCCTGCGCGGCCTGCACCGCGGCCGGCGCGGGAGCGGGTGCGGAAACCGCCCGCACCGGCGCGCTGGCTGCCTGCGGCGTGAGCGGCACCGGCTCGCGGCCGTCGCGCTTGCCCGCGTTCGCGTCCTGCGTGAGCGACTGCGCCGGCCCGGTTTGATGCGCGACCACGTCCTTGAGGTTGAGCTTGCCTTGCGCGTCGAGCAGCACGCGCCCGTAGAAGCCCGAGAAGGTCACGCGGCTCGCGTCCACGTCGGTGCCGCGCGCGTCGTCGTAATTCGCCTTCAGGTTCGTGAGCGCGAGCGAGCGCCAGCCCGCGAACGGGCCGGACGTGACCTTGTCGAGCATGCGCACGTCCACGAGCGCCGCGTCGCCGCGATAGTTCGCCTTGAGCGCCTTGCCCTGCTCGACGGAAAGCTGCCCCGTCATGTTGAGCAGCGCGCTCGCGACCACCGCGTTGAGCTGCTCGCCGAAGTAAGGCTCGAGCGCGGCGGCGTCGAGCCGGTTCGCGTCGATCTTCAGCTGCGCCGTGAGCGGCGCGGGGTTCACCTTGCCGCTCAGCGCGAGCGTCCCCTTGCGGTTGACGGTCGCCTTCAGGTCGAGCGGCAGCGGATGCCTCATGTCGTCGCTGATCTGCTGGATCTTCAGATCGAGCGGCGCGATGGCGAGCTTCACCGGGCGCGGCGTCGAGCTGTCCGTGAAGTTGACCGTGCCGTTGTTGAGCGTGAGCGCGTCGATCGTGTAGCGCCAGGCCGGCCCTTCCTTCACCGCCTTGCGCGCCGCGTGGATCGCCGTGCGCTCGGGCAGCGCTTCTCCGCCCGAGGCGAATTCCATGAGGGCGATCCTGCCGTTCTTCTGCCGCTCGACATTCACGGCGAGACCGGTCGCGTCGATCGAGGTGATCTGCGCCTTGCGCGCAGTGACGTCGGCGCCACTCAAGCGCACCTTGCCCTCGGCAAGCGTGACGGCCGGCTCCTTGGCACCGCGCGTGGCGAGCTTCAGCGATTGGAGCCCCAGCGTGCTTTCGCCGATCTGCACGGCGGTGGGCGACTGTGCCCAGTCCGCCTTGAGGAGCGAACTCAGGTTGAGCTTGCCGTCGATGACCTGCGCCCCGGTCATGCTATCGAGATATGGCTGGATCGGCGGCAGCGTCATCTGCTGGATTTCGACGTTCGCGTCCGCGTGCTTGCCGGCGAGGCTCAACGCGCCCGCCATCTTCACCGCGCCGCCCTGGCTGAGGTTCGTCGCGAACGTGTAAGCCGAAGCTGTTTTCGCCGTGGTCGAGAAGTTCGCGAGCGTGGTCGAGACCTGAGTGAGGTCGAGATCCACCGGCCTCGAAGCCGCTTCGTCCCTCACGTGCACGGTGCCGTTCGTGAGCGCGAACTGGCGGATCGAGAGATCGAGCGGCGCGGGCTTTGCTGCGGCGGCCGCCGCTTGCGCGGCCTCGGCAGCCGATGCCCCCGAGGCCGGCCCGGCGCCCGCGGCCGGCGCATTTTGCGCCGCCGGCGCGCCCATCAGTTTCTCGACGCTAAGCACACCTTGCTTGTCGCGCGCGACCCACAAGGTCGGCGCGTCGAGATGGATGTCGTCGAAGCGATAGACGTTCGCGAACGGTTCCAGCGAGGCTGCCGCCACGTGCAGGCTGCGCGCGCCGAAGAACGGCGCGCTGGCGTTGTCGATGGCATCGGCATCGTTCAGGTCGGTCGTGCCCGACACGCGCAGCGTGGGCTTGTCGCCCGACATCACGAAATCGAGCTTGAGGTTGGTCGAGAGCCTGCCGCTCTTGACCGTGACCGGTAGCCTGGTGGGCGAGTAGGTCAGGAGCTTCGGCACGTCGAGGTCGGTCAGGCGCAGTTCGATTTCCGATTCGCGCGACGCCGAAAACGGCTTGGTCCTGCCGTCGATGGCGAGCGTGCTCGCGCCGTCGATGCGCGCGCGCAGCATCGGCTGGACGAAGATGTCGGTCTTGGAAGGCAGCGTGGCGATGAACGGAATGCCGAGCGACCAGCGATCGATCACGTGCTTTTCGTTGAGCAGGCGATCGTCGAACGTGATCTGGCCATTCTCGATGCGGATGTTCGACACCGAGAACTGCGTGGGCTTGCTGTTGGGTTTCGAGGGCGTCGAGAACTTCTCGATGAGGTCGGAAAAGTTGAAGTGCTGTGCGTCGAGCCGCACGATCGTGGCGCGCGGCGAGTCGAGCCGCAGCTCGTCGACGATGGGCGCGCCGCGAAAGATCGACGACCACGAAGCTCGCACGACGGCGCGCGAAACATCGAAGAAGTCGCCATTGCCGCCGCGTTCGCCGATCCGCACGCGGTCCGCCTCGAGACGCAGCGTGTACGGATTGAGCGCGATACGGCCAATGCTGACGGGGCGCTCGAGCTGCTTGCTCAACTGTTGTTCGGCGACATGGCGAATTACGGGCGGCGCAGCGAAGAACCCGAGCAGGCCGAACACCACGAGGAAGATAAGGACGCCCGTGAGGATGTGCCGCGTGCGGGGCGCGCGCGCCACGGCGCGCACCGATTGCAAGGAAGAGTTGAGCGACGCTTTATTGAGGCTTGCCATGCTTGCTTGCGGGTGATGCGGCGACAGGCCCGCCGCGGAATGTGGGTCTGGTGTCGGATGTCCGGGGGATGCCGACAGGCGAAAGTATAGGTCCGATACAAGGCCTGACGACGCGAAAACGCCGCGCCAGGCATAGAAATTGGTAACGAACGGAAACGGCTTTGCAATGGCTGTCGCGCGTGTTGCGCCATGCATGAAGTGCACGGCTCGCGCGGGATCCGGAAGCGGGTTCGGGCGGCGCGTTTCACGGCGCACTTCACGGCGCCTTCGCGCGCCGTTGCGGCGAACGAAACGCGGAGGCGCAACGCCGGAGGCGCGCGCCGCCGCTATGGGTCGTTACTGAACGCTTGTCTGACCGCCTGTCACTGGCGCTCGATGGCGGGCGGCTGCCAGCTGCCGTCGGTCGCTTGCGGTTTCGGCGCGTAGAGCCGCATCACGAGACGGAAGTCGCCATGCGGCGCCGGCACCCAGTTCGCGCCGCCGCGCGGCCGTTCGGCGCTCACGTGCACGTCGAGCGATCCGTCTCGATTGCGCCGCGCGCCGCTGCGGTCGCCGAACCCGACTCGCACGGGCGCGTCGGCGTCGAGCGCGCCGTCGGCCGTATAGGCCGTGATCGACCAGAAGCCGCGCACCGGCGGCAACTGCTTCGCCGTGAAATGGATCGTGTAGCGGTTTGCGCCGTTGAGCGCATGACCGTCGCTGTCCTTGCTCACGCGCGCGCGCACTTCGTCGCGGCTGGTGGCGAGGCCCGGCGAGGTATAGGCCGCGTAGGCGCGCAGCGTGTAGTCGGGGCCGTAGTTGCCCGCGTCGTCGCCCACCCAGAGCCAGCCGTTGCCGGCCAGCAGATTGGACGGCGGCGCCGCGGCGCGCGCGCGGCCGTCCGCGAGGCCCGCCTTCACGACCGCGGCGTCCTTCGCCCCCGAGGGCAACTGCGCCGGATCGCCCGGATGCACGCCGATGTCGCCGAGAATCTTGAGCGCATGCGCGTCGTCGGGCACGGGCGGATTGTCCTCCAGCGCCAGCGCGAGGCGATTGAAGAAGCCGTTCGCGTCGAGGGCCGCGACCTGAGCGGAGGGCGTGCCCGGCGCGACCGGATCGCCGCTCTGCATCGCGCCGGCCGGCTCGCCACCGTGGGCGCCGCCTTTGCCATGCGCGCCGCGATCGTCCCATGCGGAAAGCGGCGTGACCTGCAAACCGCGCTGCAGCCGCCGCACGGCCGCGAGGTCGCCGCCGCCGCGCGTCTGAATACGCGCGAGGAACCACACATAGCGCGTCGTCACTTCCACGCGCTTCACGCGCGCGGGCAGCGTGCCTTTCCAGCCGACGGGAACGAATGCAATCGTTTGCGCCTTCGGACCGCTGACATGATCGCCGGCTTGCGCGGCACCGGTCGACCAGACCACGTTGGTCCACATGTCGAGCGCGCGCGCATCCATATAGCGGCCATGCGTGTCGGGTAGCGTCACCAGCACGGGCTCGCGGGAGAGGTCGAGCCAGCCACTCGAGGCAAGCGTGTCGAGATTGGGTTCGGGCGGGCTCGAGGCCCCGACGGGCGGCAGCGACTGCGCGTGGCGCAGCGTGTTCGGCGCGGCCTGCCCGGGCCCGCTGCCCGTGGCGGCTTCGCGCGACACGTCCATCAGCACGAGCGGATAGCCGAATACATAAGAGTCGGCGACTTCGTCCTTCATCCACCCGTTGCTCTTCGGCGCCACGCCGTCCGGCGCCGAGGCGCAGCCGGCGATCAGGGCAAGGCAGGCAAGCCCGAAACCGCTACGGTACCGGGAGAATTCTCGATGTATTGTTGTCATTTGTTCGTTGTGTGCGATGCGGGCGGTCCATGAAGTGACGTCGACCGGCCACCAGCCCTCCGCGCGGGCCCCCCCAGGGCCGCCGTGACATGCGCGTGGCGTGGCGCCAATGCCGCCGGTAGGTATCGTATCGCTCGCGCATGGGCCTGAAAAGACTGCAGCGCTCAATATTGCCTCACAGGCGCGCGCTTGCGCACACAGTCCAATCTGACACAAAAGTGACCCATGGCTGCTTCCGGCACTTGACCTTCCCATGATGGGAACGTAGATACTGCGTAACGTCGATAACACCAGCGTTCACACCATCCTCATGAACGAACCCCTTGTAGCGGAGCGCGCCGAAGCCGTGGCCGAACTCGAGATCCACGGCATGACCTGTGCCTCCTGCGCCACGCGCGTTGAGAAGGCGCTTGCCCGGGTGCCGGGCGTCACTCGCGCCTCGGTCAACCTCGCTACGGAAAAGGCCACCGTCGAAGCGAGCAGCAGCGTTGCGCGCGCAACGCTCGTCGCCGCCGTCGAAAAGGCCGGCTACGAAGCCGTGCCCGTCGCCACGGAAACCGCCACGCTCGCCATCGGCGGGATGACCTGTGCGTCCTGCGCGAATCGTGTCGAGAAAGCGCTTTCGCGCGTGCCCGGCGTGGCCGGGGCAAGCGTGAACCTCGCCACCGAGCAGGCAACCGTCAATCTGCGCGCGCCGCTCACCGGCGAGCTGCAGGACCAGCTCGTCGCCGCCGTGAAGAAGGCCGGCTACGAGGCGTCGCCGCTCGCCGCCGAAGCTGAGATCCCTTCCCCGGCGAAAAGCACCGCCGCAAGCGACGCGGCGCGCCGCGAATGGCGCGCCGTGCTGACCTCGGCCGTGCTCACGGTCCCGCTCGTGCTGCCGATGCTCGGCCACTGGCTCGGTTTCGACTGGATGCTGCCCGCCGTGGCGCAGCTCGGGCTCGCCAGCGTCGTGCAGTTCGCGTTCGGCGCGCGCTTCTACCGCGCCGCATGGAAGGCCGTGCGCGCGGGCGCCGGCAACATGGACCTGCTCGTGGCGCTCGGCACCTCGGCCGCGTATGGCGTGAGCGTCTATGCGATGCTCGTGCATCCCGGCGATATGGCGCATCTGTACTTCGAGGCTTCGGCCGTGGTCATCACGCTCGTGCGCTTCGGCAAGTGGCTCGAAGCGCGCGCGAAGCGCCAGACCACCGACGCCATCCGCGCCCTCAACGCGCTGCGGCCTGACCGGGCACGCATCCGCGTCGACGGCGCAAACGGCGCAAACGCGGAGGAACGCGAAGTGCCGCTCGCCCAGGTGCGCGTGGGCACGCTGGTGGTCGTGCGCCCCGGCGAGCGCCTGCCCGTGGACGGCGTCGTGATCGAAGGCCGCAGCCACGTGGACGAATCGCTCATCACGGGCGAGAGCCTGCCGGTGCCGAAGGCGCCCGATGATCCCGTCACGGCGGGCTCGATCAACGGCGAAGGTGCGATGGCCGTGCGCACCACGGCCATCGGCGCGGAGACCACGCTCGCGCGCATCATCCGGCTCGTGGAGAGCGCGCAGGCCGAGAAAGCGCCGATCCAGCGTCTCGTCGATCGCGTGAGTGCGATGTTCGTGCCCGCGATTCTCGTAATCGCGGCCATCACGCTGGGCGGCTGGCTGTTCGCAGGCGCGAGTGCCGAGACGGCGATCCTCAACGCCGTGGCCGTGCTCGTGATCGCCTGCCCGTGCGCGCTCGGCCTCGCCACGCCTGCCGCGATCATGGCGGGCACGGGCGTGGCAGCACGCCACGGCGTACTCATCAAGGATGCCGAAGCGTTGGAGACCGCCCACCACGTGAGCGTGGTCGCCTTCGACAAGACCGGCACGCTCACGCTCGGCCAGCCCTCGCTCACCGCGTTCGAAGCGGCCGAGGGCCTCGATCGCGACGCGGCGCTTGCGCTCGCCGCCGCCGTGCAGCGGCAAAGCGACCACCCGCTCGCGAAGGCCGTGGTGCAGGCGGCTCAAGCTCGCGCACAAGAACAGGCAATGCCCACCGCTGCCCATGCGCGAGCGGTGCCGGGACGCGGCGTCGAGGCCGAAGTGGATGGCCGTCGCCTCGCGATCGGCAGCGGACGCTGGCTCGACGAGCTTGCACTGGCCGTTCCGCCCGCGCTCGCGGCGCGCGCGCGTTCGCTCGAAGCGGCGGGCAACACCGTATCGTGGCTGTTCGCACTCCAAGCGGAAGCGCAAGGAGAAGCCGTTCTCGCGCTCCTCGCGTTCGGCGACACGGTGAAGCCCACGGCGCGCGAGGCGATTGCGAGCCTCAAGGCGATGGGCATCCGCAGCGTGCTCGTGACCGGCGACAACGCGGGCAGCGCGGCGGCCGTGGCGGCGCAGCTAGGCATCGACGAATTCCACGCCCAGGTGCTGCCCGACGACAAGGCGCGCACGATCCGCGACCTCAAGATCAAGAGCGGCGGGATCGTCGCGATGGCCGGCGACGGCATCAACGACGCCCCGGCGCTCGCCGCCGCCGACATCGGCATCGCCATGGCCACGGGCACCGACGTCGCCATGCACGCAGCGGGCATCACGCTCATGCGCGGCGACCCGGCGCTCGTAGCAGCCGCAATCGACATTTCGCGGCGCACGTGGCGCAAGATCCAGCAGAACCTGTTCTGGGCGTTCATCTACAACCTGATCGGCATTCCGCTCGCGGCGTTCGGGCTGCTCAATCCCATGCTCGCGGGCGCGGCGATGGCGTTCTCCAGCGTGAGCGTCGTGACCAACGCGCTCTTGCTTAGAACCTGGCGAGGACGGCGCTAAGACCGCGTACGGAATGTCGCGCGGAATGACCGAAAGGGCGCATCACGCGCCCTTCTTCGTTGCGCCCTCAACTGTTCGGATATCGAAATTTCCCACAGTTTGGGCAGCCGATGGAATGATCGCTCTATTCTCTAATTGAATTGTAAGAATTTGGCGTTCCGCCCTAAAGGATCGCCCACGCACGCCGTAATGCGTCATGCCAGCGCCTCTGGCGCAGGTTCCCTCCTTGCATGCTTTATTCGGAACCGATCTCATGCTTTCACGCTTATCCCGCCGCGCGAGCGTCGGCGTGCGCCTCGCCTTGCTTTCATGCGTATTCGTCGCAGCCATTTTCGCGGCCTTTACATGGGCGATCACGCAGTCGGCGGCCACCCAGGTCGGCGAGCAGGTGCGCATGCGCATTGCCGAGAAGGACCAGTCGGTTGCTTCGTCGATTTCGCTCATCGACGGCGCGCTCACCGCGGAAGTCGACCGCGCCATGCAGCTCTTCGAGAGCTTCCTGCCCGGCGCCTTCACGCTCGACCCCACGCAAACCGTCGACATCGGTGGCAAGGCCACGCCGGTCTTCAAGTCCGGCGACCACGTGCTGAACCTGGACTTCTCGATACCAGACCAGTTTCTCGCGCGCAGCGGCGAAATCGCGACGATTTTCGCGCGCAGCGGCGACGACTTCGTGCGCGTGACCACCTCGCTCAAGAAGCAGGACGGCTCCCGCGCGATCGGCACGCTGCTCGACCGCAAGGGCCCCGCCTACGCACCGGTGCTCGCCAATCGCACGTATACCGGCCTCGCCCAGCTGTTCGGCAAGCAGTACATCACGCAGTACAAGCCGATTCTCGACGCGAGCGGCCATGTGATCGGCGCGCTTTTCGTCGGCGTGGACGTGGGCGAGCAGATCGACGCGCTCAAGAGCGAGATCGCGAAGCTCAAGATCGGCGAGACCGGCTATTACTTCGTGATGGACGCGTCGAACGGGCCAGGACGCGGCACGTTCCTCGTTCACCCGAGCGCCGCCGGCAAGCACTACGACGACGCCGATGCGCCCTGGTCGCGCATGCTCGAAGCGCGCGAAGGCACGCTCGACTACACCTCGGCCGACACGCGCGCCAGGTTCGCCTCGTTCGTCAGCGTGCCGCAATGGCAATGGCTCGTGGGCGGCGTCGCGGTGCGCGACGAGATCATGGCCGAAGTGAACGCCACGCGCGACCGCTTTGCGGCCATCGGCCTCGCGCTCGTCGTGCTGTTCGCGGCGCTTTCGATCTACGCGGCACGCCGCATCGTGAGCCAGCCGCTGGACGCCGCGGCGCAAGCCGCCGGCCAGCTCGCGGCGGGCGACCTCACGGTGCGGATCGGCAACACCGGCGGCAACACCAGCGGCAACACCGGCGCGACCCACGCCGCGGGCGCCCAAAGCACGGCGGCCGCCGACGAAATCGGCCGCCTCACGCGCGCCATCGACGGCATAGGCGTTGGTCTCGCGCAGATCGTCGCGCAGGTGCGCAGCGCCACGGCGCAGATGAGCGAGGACACCTCGCGCATTGCCCAGGGCAGCGGCGAGATCGCCTCGCGCATCGCGACCCAGGCGAGCAGCCTGGAGGAAACGGCGGCGAGCATGGAAGAACTCACCTCCACCGTGCAGCAGAACGCCGACCACGCGTCGCGCGCCAACAGCGTGGTGAGCAGCGCGGCCGAAGCCGCGCTCGACGGCGGCCGCGCCGTGGGCCGCGTGGTGGAGACGATGAACGACATCAGCCGCTCATCGCAAAAGATCGCCGAGATTACCGGCGTGATCGACGGCATCGCGTTCCAGACCAATATCCTCGCGCTCAACGCCGCCGTGGAAGCCGCGCGCGCGGGCGAGCACGGCAAGGGCTTCGCCGTGGTGGCGAGCGAAGTGCGCGCGCTCGCGCAACGCAGCGCGGCCGCGGCGAAGGAAATCTCGGCGCTGATCGCCGAATCGTCGTCGACCGTCGAGGCGGGTTACCGCATCGCCGGCGAAGCGAGCACGACGATGCGCGGCATCGTCGCGCGCGTGGATGAAGTGCGCTCGATCATCGGCGAGATCAGCGTGGCCTCGCGCGAACAGTCGGGCGGCATCGAGCAGGTGAATGTCGCGGTTTCGCAGATCGGCGCGGCGACACAGCAAAACGCGGCGCTCGTGGGCGACGCGGAACGCGCCGCAGCCGCGCTCAACGACCATGCGGCAGCGCTGGCCGAGCTCGTTTCCGTGTTCAAGGTGCGGGATTAGACGGACGACGCAGCGAAGCCCAGGTTCGGGGCGCACGGCACAAAAAAAGGCGGCGCTGAAAATCGCGCCGCCTTTTCCGTGTGCGGGGGCACGCGCCGCGCTCCCTGTGTGATCGCCGCCGCCCGAGGGGCAGCGGCGCGCACGGCGTTCATTGCCCTTGCGGCTGCGCCACGGGCGGCGTGGAGCTCGCGCTCGCCCCCGATGTATCGGGTTCGGCCATATCGGGCGTCGGTGTCGGCGCCAGCGCCGGCTCCTGCGCCGGATAGGCCGGCTGCTGCGGCGCTTGCGCGGGCGGCGTGCTGGACGGGCCGATGATCGGCGGCAGCCCCATGATCGCGCGAGCGGCCGATTCTGCGGCCGCGGCCGAAGCGGCCGAAGGCGCCGATGCCACCGAAGGCGCCGATGTCCCGCCCGCCTCCGAGGCCGCGGAAGGCACGGATGCCGGTGCCGGCGCGCTCACGCGCGGCGGCGGCGCATGACGCGCCGGCGCGGCCGGCGGTGCCTCGCGTGTGCCGAACAGCTTGTCCATCCAGGCGCGCAGCTTTTCGCGGAAGATCTCGAACGCGCCCGGCGTCACCTCGGTGTCGAAGCGTGCGCGCGAATCGACGATGCGCGAGCGCAGCGCACGCTGAAAGAAGTCGCCGACGATCGGCAGCGCGCTGCGCGCGCCTTGCCCCCAGTAGTCGTCGAGCGTCACGCGGCCGTCGTCGAAGCCCACCCACGCGCCCGCCACGAGTTGCGGATTCATCAGGATGAACCAGCCGTCCGTGTTGCCCTGAGTCGTGCCGGTCTTGCCCGCCACGTCGCCGCGAATGCCGAAGCGCGAACGGATGGCCGCGCCCGTGCCGCGGTTGACGACGTCGCGCATCGTGTCGAGCAGCGTGCGGTCCGCTTCCGCCGAAAGCGCGCGCTCCGGCGAGGCGCTCTCGAACTGCGCCAGCACATTGCTCTTGCGGTCCTCGATGCTCGTGACCATGCGCGGCTCGAGGTACACCCCGTCGTTGGCGATCGTGCTGTACGCGGACACCATCTCCTTGAGCGTGACGGGGCTCGTGCCGAGCGCGAGCGACGGCACCGGTTCGAGCTGGCTGTCGCGCACGCCCATCGCGCGCGCGAGGCGCGCGACCTTGTCCGGGCCCACCGTCTGCATCAGCTGCGCCGTGATGCGGTTGCGCGAGAACGCGATCCCGTCGCGCAGCGTCATCGGGCGGTTGCTCGGCGGCACGTCGTCGGTCGGCTTCCAGATCTCGCCGCCCGCGAGCGCAATCTCCACCGGCTGGTCGATGAACGTGTCGCCCGGCTTCGCGCCCGCCGCGTACGCCGCGCCGTAGACGAACGGCTTGAACGTCGAGCCCGGCTGACGGCGCGCCTGCTGCACGTGGTCGAACGGCTCGTCGGTGAAGTCGCGGCTGCCTACCCACGCCCTGATCTGCCCGTTGCGCGGGTCGATGGCGAGGAAGCCCGCCTGCACGTCGGTCTTGCTCCTGCAGAGGCCGCGCATGAAGTCGCGGTCGGCGGCGAGATGCTTGAGCGCCTCGGCATCGCTCGCGCCCGCGTCGCGTGCGCGCTTGTAGTCCTGCGTCTCGCGCATGAATGTCGCGAACAGATCGTTGCTCGCCGTGCAGCCGTTGCGCCCGCTCCATGCGCCGTTCGCAATGCCCTGGAGCTGGTTCGCGTGCTGGCGCAGCGCGGCGCTCGCCATCTGCTGGAGCCGCGAATCGATCGTGGTGCGCACCACGAGACCATCGGAATAGATGTTGTAGTCGTTGCGGTCGGCCCACGAGATCAGCCACTTGCGCAGTTGCAGCGCGAAATGCGGCGCGGGGCCGGGCGGCTCCGTCTGACGCTCGAAGTCGAGGCGCAGCGGCTTCTTCGAGAGCGTGGCGTACTGCGCCGCGCTGAGCTTGCCGTACTTCACCATCTGGCCGAGCACGGTGTTGCGCCGCGCCAGCGCGCGCTCGGGGTTGATCACCGGGTTGTAGTAGGCGTTGCCCTTCAACATGCCCGTGAGCGTCGCCGCCTGCAGGACGTCCAGTTCATCGGCGGAAACGCCGAAGTAGGTGCGCGCCGCCATCTCGATGCCGTAGGCGTTGTACAGGAAGGGCACCGTGTTCAGATAGGTTTCGAGGATCTGCTGCTTGCTGTAGACGGCCTCGATCTTGAACGCCGTGATCGCTTCCTTGATCTTGCGCGTGAGCGTGGGCGCGCGGCCGATCTCGTCGGGATAGAGGTTGCGCGCGAGCTGCTGCGTGATGGTCGAGCCGCCCTGGCGATCGCCCGAGAACGTGTGCAGCGCGGCACCCGCCGTGCGCTTGAAGTCGATGCCGTGGTGCTCGTAGAAGCGATGGTCCTCGGTCGAGATCAGCGCGTCGACCATATGCGGCGAGATTTGCGAGAGCGGCACCCATTCGCGGTTCGAGGGCTTGAACTCGGCGAGCACCTTGCCGTCGGCCGAGAGGATCTGGGCCGGCTCGTCCACGCGCGCCTTGCGGATGTCGCCGATGCCGGGCGTAAACGGAATCAGCACGAGCACGTAGAGCACGACGAGCGCCGGCAGCGCGCCAACGGCCATCAGCACGCCGCGCCGCGTGGGGTGCCGCAGATGGTGCAGCGCGCGCGCGCCGAGCGGGCGCGCCAGCGCGCCAAGCCGCGCGGCGGCGGGCTTCAGGCGGAGAAAAGACATCGCGATTCGATCGCGGATCAGGGGCACGTAACGCTTCACGCGGGCAGGCAGGGTCGGCTGGCAAAGCGTGAATCGTACCAAACTCGGTGATGGCCCACGCCGGGCGCCCACGCCGGTCGCCCACGCCGGGCGCTCCTTCCCTTCGCTTACCCGGCAGGAACGGGAACGAAGCCGCGGGATGACCGTGCCTTCGCCCCGTCAACAAATAGAAAGGCCCGCCGGGCGGCGGCGGGCCAATGAGCTTACCTGTAACGGAACTGCGATATCCCGCTACCGTCTCGCAGTCCAAACACAACGATTCACCCCGACGGCCTCAGGACAAGGGTTCTGACCAACGTTTAGAAGCGCGACAGAATACCGACGGCGCCCATCACCTGGTTGCTCGTCGCCGAATTGCCGCCAGCGTTGTACATCACTGCGGTGTTGTTGTGACCAATCGCGTGCTGGTACATCGCTTCGCCGTACACTTCCGTGCGCTTGGACAGCGAGTAGCGCGCAATCGCGTTGACCTGGTTCCACTTCGGATCGGTAGCGAAGCCACCCCGCGCGCCGCTCGCACCGTTCAGATGACCGTCCGTGAACGTGTCCATGAGGCCGAGCATGAGCGCCGGCGTCAGTGCGTACTTGACGTTCAGTTCGTAGTTGTCGAAGTGGGTCGAGCCGCTCAGCGGGTTCAGGCCGAACGCGGACGTGTTCTGGAACTGGCTGTGCGTGTAGACGAAGTTGACCGCCGCCGGGCCGAACGTGTAGCCGATGCCTGCACCGACCGTGCGCTGCACGTCAGCCGTCAGATTGCCGGTCGAGATGCCGCCCACTGCGGTCGACTTGAACTCGCTCGGGTCAGCCGCGACGTTCTGGTTTGCTACGCTATTCGAATTGGCAGGCGTGCCCGCCGCGCCCGAGCCGTTGATCTGAAGGTACGCCGCAGCAAGACGCAGCGGGCCGTTGTTGTAGCTCGCACCGGCGCTGTACGCGCGCGACACGGTGAAGCTGGTGCTGTTGCTGAACGCGTACACGCCGCCGAACTTGAAGCCGGCGTAGTCGTTGCTCGTGAACTTCACCGAGTTGCTGAGGCGCACGGAATGCTGCAGGTTGTCGTTGTCGTAGACGTGCGCGAAGCCCGAGTCGCCGAACGGGCCCGCCGTGCCGGACAGCGGCGCGACGAAGTCCACCATCGAGTCATACTGGCGGCCCATCGTGAGCGCGCCGAACTGGCTACTGCTCAGGCCGACATACGCTTGACGGCCGAACATGCGGCCGCCCTGGCCGAGCGCACCGTTGTTGACGTTGAAGCCGTTTTCGAGCACGAAGACCGCACGCAGACCGCCGCCGAGGTCTTCGCTGCCGCGCAGGCCGAAGCGGCTGCCGCTGATGTTGCCGCTCTGGAGTGCGACGCGGCCGCTACCGTGGCCGGGGGCACCGTTGGCAACGTTGTTCGTATAGGCGATGCCCGCATCGACCAGGCCGTAGAGGGTGACCGAGCTCTGCGCGTGGGCCGCGGACGCTGCGAACGCTGCGCAAACGGCGGCAGCAATGGAAATCTTCTTCATTGAAATTATCCCGATTTGCTTGGAAGGAAAGGAAACGCGGCGCTAGTGTAGGAGCGGAAATCCCGCCCCGCCTGGAACAAGCCATTCCGGGAAATGGAAGAATCTTTCACACGGCTGCAACAATCGCATTGCGATGCGCCTTAGGAGACCAACCGGCAACCCTGGTAACAACCCTTATGGGTTTTGTTGAGTTGCGCTGGCGCAACAGCAGTCGCAGGTAAGGTCTTGGGGAACAGCTTCCGTCACAGGACCAGCGAAAGCGCGATCGATACCCACACGGCCGCCGCGCCGCAGAGGAATGCGCGGCGCGCGAGCAGAAAACGCGACTCGTCATTGGGCTTCGCGGGCGAAGTCGCGAGCCAGGGCACGCTGCCGAGGCAAGCGAAACCCGCGAGCGCGATGCCGACGACCACACGGTCGCCGATGTGCCAGGCCGAAGGCTCGTGCAGCCCCCAGTAGCCCAGCGCGATCATGCCGATGGAAAACATCGTCGAGGCGGCCGAGCTGAGCGCCACCACCGATCCTGTCGGAGATTGCATGGTTTGCCTCCCTGCGCGCCTTGCGCCGCTGGCCATTATCGGTGGGCGCGCGGGGCGCGGCAACGCTGCGGCGAGCGCCCGCGTGGCGGCCGGCAGGCGCTTACGCGCCCGGCCGCACCATCTGAAACATCTCGCCGATCTGCGCATAGTCGGCGCGATAGCCCGCGCGCATCACGGGCTGGGCCGCGTGCGTGTCGAAGAGGCCGTCCTTGAGAAATTCCGCGCGTATATGCACGCCCACCACCTGCCCCAGCGCGAGCCAGTTGTCCATGGGCGTGCCGTCGAGCGTGCTGAGCCGCACGACTTGCAGCAGCTTGCATTCGAGCGCGGCCGGCGACTCGGCCACGTGCGGCACGGCGACATTGCGCCCAGGCGCCGGCGTGAGGTCCGCGAGCGCGAATTCGTCGACGTCGGCGGCGACCGGCGCGGACGTGCGGTTCATCTTCGCTGCGAGCGACTTCGATGTGAGGTTCCAGACGAACTCGCCGGTCTCCTCGATGTTGCTGATGCTGTCCTTGCGGCCCTCGCTGCAGAACCCGATGATCGGCGGAAAGGTGGCGAAGGCGCCAAAGAAGCTGTAGGGCGCCAGGTTGAGCACGCCGAGCGTCGACCGGCTGGAGATCCAGCCGATCACGCGCGGCGCGACGATCGCCTTGAACGGGTCATGCGGCAGACCATGGCCGCGGGCCGGGTCGTAGAAATAAGTAGTGGACATGATGGACGCGACGGATTCGATGCGGCCCACACTATCACACGAGCCGCGCGCAGCGCCTGCGCCTTCAAACGCAACGAGGCCGGCTCTGTTTCGAGAGCCGGCCTCGCTGGAAAAAGGCGGTCCGAGCGGAGAAACGCGTTGGGCGGCACGCGCCGCCCGAAGCGCTTCAGCTTCGATCAGTCACGCGGCATGCCGAACGGCATGTAGTGCGAGCGGCGAACGCGCTCGGCTTCGCGGTGGCGCGCTTCGTACGAGTACTCCGCATCCATCGCCAGATACGGCGACGCGAAGAGGTCACTCATCCTTTCGAACAGTGCGAGGATAAAGCTCATGGCGACTCCCAGTTGGGCTGCGATTAAGGGTTTTCCCTAGGACAGAACCGATTATAGGGTTTTCCCTAGGATAACGCTAGTGCAATGCAGCAAAAAAACTGCGACGCGCCGCCGCACGCGGGCGCGCGCGGACGATGCGTTGCAGCAATGCAACGCAGCGGGGTCTCGTATAGGGGTCGAGGCGGACGAAGCGCCGGTTGGGGGCTTAGTGGGCCGTTTTCGAGGCCGGCTTCTGAGCGTGGCGCGCGTGCGCCGGACGCGCCGCTGCACGGTGCGTGGCGGCGGGCGCCGGGGCGGCAACGGCGCGGGCCGGCGACGCTACCGGCGACTCGGCGACGGGGGCCGCAGCCGGCGGCGGCGCCGCGAGACGCCGCGTCAGGTCGTCGAGCGTGGATTGCTGCTTCAGGATGAACGCTTCGAGGCGCGCCTGCTCTGCGCGGGATTCGTTGGCGAAAGTGTCGAAACGCACCGATTGCGCGACACCAAAAACCACCGAAGCAAGCACCGCAGCGGTTGCCGCACCGAGCACCCATTTGAGTTGCCGCGAAGATGCCGCGGATATCTGGCGCTGCCCGGCGAGGGCACCATGTAGCGCATCGAGGCGCTGCGCCAGTGCGTCCGGCTGCGCGGCTTCGTGCCGCGAGAAGCCCGAGGGCTCGACGCGATCTGCGTCGCCGGCCGTCGGCGCGTCGGCCGGACGGGCCGGTAGCACCGTCTTCGTGAAAGCGGTGCCGGGCAACGCACTCGCGCTCTCGTCCGGCGCGCCGAATGCAACTGGCGCCTCCTGCTGCGCCACGTCGGCAGCGGCAGCGGCGCGTTTGGGCCGCGGCGCCCGGCGCGCGGTCGTTGCGCCTGCAACGGCGCCCGCGGTCGCCGCGTCACCGGCGACACCCGCCTCCTCGCCGGCCGCCGCAGCAGCCTGCGCGGGCTCGGGCTCGAAGCCGCTCAGCGTTCCCTGACGCAAGCCGTCGTCGCCCTCGCCAGGCGGCGGCGTGCCCTTGTCGCCCGCCGGCTCGCCCGCAAGCGAATGCTCGTCGGCGGAAGAGAAGGCGGCGGGGGATTCGGGAGAGTCGAACGAAGGAGACGATGCGCCCTGCTTCGAAGGCGCGCTGCGCTCGGGGCGCGAGGGGCTCACGGATGCGGTGTCTGCGTAATCTGCCATGGGTCAGCGATGCGGTTCGCGTCGCGCTTCGGCCGGTCACAGCCGCCGCGCGACGTCCTCGTGTTCTGGTTCGAGCGCGCATTGTCGCATGCCGGAACGCCCTCTCCGCGACTGTCGTTCGACTTACCCGGCCTGCATCAGAACATCAGAACATTTCCGGCCAGAACCCGCTGACCGGAGGGTCTGCATCACATGCGTGTGCCTTGTCACGAAACGCCTTGGTACGGGGCACGCACGAATGATCCGCAGCTTTCGCTAGTGCGTACAATCGCCCGCATTGCACTTTCGTAGTGTTGCCGTCTTACGCACCCTCTCATCATGAACACACCCATTAGCGCAGCCGGCCTGCGCGAGCATTTCGACCGCATCGTCCTGCCGCTGTGGCGCGGCCCGGGCTTCAATCCGGACTTGCGTCTGCCCTATGAGGCACTCGACGCGGCCGGCTCCGGCCCGTTGCCCGTCACGCGTTATCGCGCGATGGCGTGCGCGCGCCAGCTGTTCGTCTTCTCGGAGGCGGGCGACGCCGCTCACGCTCAAACGCTCTTCGAAACGCTGCGCCACACTTTTCAGGACCCGGTGCACGGAGGATGGTTCTACAGCGTCGACGCCGCCGGCGCGCCGCTCGACACCACGAAGGACCTCTACACGCACGCCTTCGTGGTGTTCGCAAGCGCGGCCTACGGCCGGCGCTTCGCCGTCGGCGAGGCGCTCGACCTCGCGCGCGAAACGTCGTCGCTGATCGTCGACCGCTTCGCCGCGCGCGACGGCCTGCTCAACGCGGCGCTCGACGCGTCCTTCGCGAGCATCGCCGGCGGGCCGCTGCAGAATCCGCTCATGCATCTCACCGAAGCCTGGCTCGCCGCGAGAGAAGCGACCGGCGACGCCGCGTTCGATACGGCCATCACGCGTCTCGTCGAGGCGCTCACGCGCGGCTTCCTGCACGAGCCGACGGGCTGCATCGCCGAATTGCCGATCGGCGCGGCGGATAACCGCCTCGAGCCCGGACATCAGTTCGAATGGTTCTGGCTGGCTTCGCGCGCGGGGGCGCGGCTGGGCGCGTCAGGTCTGGACGAGGCGCTCGCGCGCGCCTTCGCCTTCGCGCAGCAGCATGGCGTGGATCCGCAAACGGGAGCGGTGGCGGCCGCGCTTGACGAACACGGCCGGGTGATCGATGCGACGCAGCGCATCTGGGCACAAACGGAATACCTGCGCGCGCTCGCCACGCACGGTGACGCCGCGGCGCTCGCGCCGCAGATCGCGCGCTTCGCGCCGCGCTTTCTCACGCCGCAGGGCTGGGTGGAATGCCGCAGCGCAGATGGCGCAGTGGCGCGCGCGGACATGCCGTCCACGACGCCCTATCACCTTTTGACCGCTTATCAGGGCATGGGCGTCTGAGGCGCAAGCCTCACGGAACGCCAAAGCGGGCGGGCGCCCTGGCCCGCCGCCGAGGCTACACGCTGGTCCGAACCAACCCAGCGGCCCTTCAGGCCGCCAGCACGGCCGGCGAGATCTCGAACGCGGCAACGGCCTCGGAAAGCTGGCGAGTCTGCTGGTGGAGCGAAGCCGCCGCTGCCGCCGCCTCTTCGACGAGCGCCGCGTTCTGCTGGGTCATCTGGTCCATCTGCGAAACGGCCTGATTGACCTGATCGATGCCCGTGCTCTGCTCGAGCGACGAGGCGCTGATGCCCGCCATCATCTGCGTGGCTCGCGAAATCGAGTTCGACACGTCGCGCATGGCGTCGCCGGCCCGCTCCACGAGTTCCGAGCCGCCGCGAATCTGCGAAACCGACTCGCTGATGAGCGTCTTGATCTCCTTGGCCGACTGGGCGCTGCGCTGCGCGAGCCCGCGCACTTCGCCCGCCACGACCGCGAAGCCGCGACCCTGTTCGCCGGCGCGCGCGGCTTCAACGGCCGCGTTGAGCGCAAGAATGTTGGTCTGAAACGCGATGCCGTCGATCACGCCGATGATCTCCGCGATCTTGTCCGAGCTTTGCGCGATGCCGCGCATGCGCTCGACCACCTCGCCCACCACGGCGCCGCCGCGCGCGGTCGCGTCGAGCGCCGCCTCGGCCAGCGCGTTCGCCTCGCGCGCGTTCTCGGCCGTGTTGCGCACGGTGCCCGTGAGCTCCTCCATGCTCGCCGCCGTCTGCTCCAGCGAGGCCGCCTGCGATTCGGTGCGCGCCGAAAGATCGGCGTTGCCGGTGGCGATCTCGTCGGCGCCCACGTGGATCGAGCCCGCCGCCTCCCGCACCGTATGAACCGTGCGCGCGAGGCTCGACTGCATTAGCGCGAGACCATGGAACAGCCGGCCGATCTCGTTCTCGCCGCGCGCGGCCACGCGTTCGTCCAAACGCCCTTGCGCGATACGCTCGAAATGGCGGCCCGCTTCTTCCAGCGGCTCCACCACGCCGCGCCGCAGGGCGATATGTACGCCGGTCGCGAGCGCGATCAGCAGGATGAGCGTGAAGAGACCCACGCCCTGAAAGAGCGCGAGGCGCGAATCGATCGAATCGAGCGAGGCGCGGCTCGCCGCCGCGCTGAACTGCGCGAACGCGTGCAGCTCCGCGAGATAGGCGTCCTGGTACGACTGCGTCGGCTGGTCTAGGAACGCCTGCAGATTGTTGCCGTTGAGGTCGTCGATCAGCTCGCCGAGCGCCTTGCGGTACACCTGGTAGCGCTGCCCGAGCGCGGCGACGCGCGCGCGGTCGTCGTCGTTGATCGGCGGCACGTCCATGAGCGCCGCGAACATGGTGTCGGCGGCGGCCAGCTGGTCGCGCGCGTGATTGACCATGTCGGCCGGAACGGTGCCCCCTCGCACCATGCGCGTGCCCGCGCGCGAGAGGTTGATGCGCGCGTCCATCAACTGCTGGGTGATGACGTTGGCGGCGCTCGCCTGGCGCAATGCGACTTTCGAAAGGTCGGCCACGTCGTCGTGCGTGCGCGTGAGCGACCAGTAACCAAGCCCTGCGGTCACGAGCTGCAATACACAGAACGCGACGAGGACGCACAACAGGCCGGATGCGACCTTGATCTTGCTGAACAATTGGACACCTGCGATGGCAGTGAATAAGTGCGGCGCGAGCATGTGATCGCCCGGGCCCGCACTGCATTAACGGCCGCGCAAACGTTGTTTTGAGCCCCAAACCGTGAATAAATCGTGAAAAAACGCCCCAAAACGCGCAACGGATTATTTCCGAAATGATTCAGCGCAGATTTCGCGCACTTCTCACAACAATACGAGGGGACGACGTTCGATTCACCTTGACTCGGCCTTGCCGGGCTTCCTAGAGTGGTTAGGAAACCACTCGGGGATAGACCCAGGGAATGCGACGATGACAGATCTTGCGGATCGCGCGCGCGGCGCGTTGCATGCCCAGCCGTTCAGCATGCTGCTCGGCACGGAACTGACGCACGTGGGGACGGACGAGCTCACCCTGCGCCTGCCAGTCCGCGACGAGCTCAAGCAGCAGCACGGTTTCGTCCACGGCGGAGTGATCAGCTATCTAGCGGATAACGCGCTCACCTTCGCGGGCGCGCTCGCGCTGGGGCCAAGGGTCGTGACGGGGGAATACAAGATCAACTATCTGCGGCCGGCGCTCAAGGGCACGCTGATGGCGCGCGCCCGCGTGGTGCACGCGGGGCGCTACCAGGCGACCTGCCAGTGCAGCGTGTACGTGATGGAAAACGGCGACGAGCGGCTCATCGCGCTCGCGCAGGGAACGGTCAGCCGGATGGCGGAGAGCGGACCGCCGGACGAGAAAGACCAGCCGACTTGAGACGTTCGCGCCGCACGACAAACGCGCGAGGCGAAGCGGGTGTCCCCGCCTTCACTCGCGCGTTTGCGCGTGGGTGCGTCGGGCGCGCTTACTCGGCCGCGCGCGTCTTCTGCTGCTGCTCGCCCAGGCCCTCGATGCCAAGACGCACCGTCTGGCCCGGCTTCAGGAACACCGGGTTCGGCTTCACGCCCATACCCACGCCCGGCGGCGTGCCGGTGGAGATCACGTCGCCCGGCTGCAGGCTCATGCACGCCGAAAGATACGAAACGAGCTTCGCGACCGTGAAGACCATCGTGCGCGTGCTGCCGTTCTGGTAGCGATGGCCGTCCACTTCGAGCCACATGCTCAGGTTCTGCGGGTCGGGCACCTCGTCGCGCGTGACGAGCCACGGGCCCGTCGGGCCAAACGTGTCGAAGCCCTTGCCCTTGTCCCACTGGCCGCCGCGCTCGATCTGCCACTCGCGCTCGGACACGTCGTTGACCACGCAATAGCCCGCCACATAGTCGAGCGCCTCTGCCTCGCTCACGTTCTTCGCGTGCTTGCCGATGACCACGCCCAGCTCCACTTCCCAGTCGGTCTTTTTTGAGCCGCGCGGAATCTCGATGTCGTCGTTCGGGCCGACGATGGCGCTCGTCCACTTGTTGAAGACGACCGGCTCGCCCGGCACCGGCATGCCCGACTCCGCGGCGTGGTCGGCATAGTTCAGGCCGATGCACACCATCTTGCCGATATGACCCACGCAGGGTCCGATGCGCGGATTGCCCTCGACGAGCGGCAGCGTTTCCGGATCGATCGAGCGCAGTTGCGCGAGACCCGCGTCCGAGAGCACATCGCCCGCAATGTCGGCCACGTTGCCCGAGAGCGCGCGAATGCGGCCCTGAGCGTCGAGCAGGCCCGGTTTTTCATGGCCCTTCGGGCCATAGCGAAGCAGTTTCATCGTCTGTGTTCCTTGTGTGTCTGTACGAAAAGTGCGCGAGGAATGCGCTGCTTCCGGTCGGTCAATGGGTAGTGCGGGTGCAGCTGGCTCGGCTGGATGTTGGGTCTAACTAGTTAGACCATCCGCCGTCGATCACATGCGCCTGGCCGGTCGTGAATCCCGATTCGTCAGAGGCGAGGTAAAGCGCGAGCGCCGCGATTTCCTCGGGCTTGCCCACGCGCCCCATCGGCTGGCGCGCGACGAATGCAGCGCGCGCCGCGTCGACGCTCGTGCCCTGCGCCGCCGCTTGCGCCGCGATACGCTCTTCGAGCGAGGGCGAAGCCACCGTGCCGGGGCAGATCGCGTTGCAGCGGATGCCGCGCGTGACGAAATCCGCCGCCACGGCCTTCGTCAACCCTATCACAGCCGCTTTCGACGCGCCGTACACGAAGCGGTTGGGCACGCCCTTCACGCTCGATGCCGCCGACGACATGTTGATGATCGAGCCGCCGCCCTCCTCCAGCATGCCGGGCAGGAAGGCGCGGATGGTCCGGTACATCGCCTTGGCGTTCAGATCGAACGCGAAGTCCCAGTCTTCTTCGCTTGCCTCCAGAATCGACCCCGCGTGGACGAAGCCCGCGCAGTTGAACAACACGTCGATCGCGCCCACTTCCTTCGCGAGCACGGCGATCGCCGCGCCGTCGAGCACGTCGAGCTTGCGCGCCTCGACCGGGAGCGCCGCGAGCGCGTCGATGCGGATGTCCGTGGCGATCACGCGTGCGCCTTCGCGCGCGAACAGTTCGGCGGCCGCGTAGCCGATGCCCTGGCCCGCGGCGGTGATCAGGGCCGTCTTGCCGGCCAGTCTTTGTACCATCTGCCACTCCGGTTGGATGCGCGGCACGGCGATACCCGGTATTGCAGTAACCGCCCCATGCCGCGATCGAGCGATGAAATCGCGGGAAGAAGTCGGGATGACGCAGCGGCCATTATGGCGATGCAGGCGCGCCTCGTGGTGCTCGGGGGCGTTGTCTAACCGGCTGGCTGCGGCCCCAGCCGATAGAACGCCGCCGCGTTGCCGCCGAATACCGCCGCCCGCTCGTCCGCGCGAAGCGCCGTTGTGAGCCGTTGCGCGCAGGCGTGCCAGCGTTCGTAGTCGCCATTGAGATTGAGCACCGGCCAGTCGCTGCCCCACATCAAGCGTTGCGGGCCGAACGAAGCGAGCAGATGCGCGAGCCACGGCGCAAGCGTCGAATCGTCCCAGCCAGGCGCCGCTTCGGTCGCGAGCCCCGAGAGCTTGCAGTGGACCTGCGCAAACTGCGAAAAGCGCGTGATGGCCTGCGACCAGGCGGCGAAGCCGCTTTCGCCGCCAGCCGCGATTGGCGGCTTCGCGCCATGGTCGATCACCACGCGCAACGCCGGATGGCGCGCGATAAACGTCGCAAGCGCGCGCGCATGACGCGTGAAAACGAGCGCGTCGAAGGCGAGGTCGTGGGCGATGAGCGCATCGACGGCGCGCGCGGTATCGGCTCTCGCGATCCACTCGTCGTCGGGCAGGTCCTGGAGCATGGGCCGCACGCCGCGCAGCTTCGGCTCGCGCGCGAGTTCGGCGATCAGCGTGCCCGCGTGCGGATCGTCGAGCGGCACCCAGCCGACCACGCCGGCAATCGAAGGCTCGTTGCGCGCGAGATCGAGCAGCCAGCGCGTTTCCTCGACGGTGGGCGCGGCCTGCACGACCACCGTGCGCGCCACGCCGCACGACGCGCGCAACGGCGCGAGATCCGCCGGGCCGAACGCGCGGTAAAGCGCGGTGATGTCGGGCGTGAGCCAGCCGTAATCGCCGCGCGCGGGATCCCAATAGTGCTGGTGGGCGTCGATTGGTTCGAACGTAGCCATGATCTATTCCCCCGGAAGCGGCGCACGCGGATCGACGAGACCCTCGTCGCGCAGGGCGAGCCACAACTCGCGGGGCAGCGGTGTTTCGAACGAGGCGGCGTTCTCGCGCACCTCGGCCGCGCTGCGCGCGCCGTTGAGCACCGTCGCCACGGCCGGATGCGCATAGGGAAACTGCAGCGCGGCCGCCGCGAGCGGCGCGTCGTACCTCCGGCAAACCGCGTCGAGCCGCGCCACGCGCTCGACGATTTCGCTCGGCGCATCGCCATAGTTGAACTTGAGATCGCCTTGCAGCCCCCGCGCGAGAATGCCCGAATTGAACGCGCCGCCCAGCAGAATGCTCACGCCCTTCTTCTCGCACTCGGGCAGCAGGTCGTCGAGCGGCGCCTGTTCGAGCAGCGTATAGCGGCCCGCCAGCAGCGCGCAGTCGATGTCGAATTCGCGCATCGCTTCGAGTATGACTTCGCGCTCGTTCACGCCGAAGCCGATGGCCTTGACGACGCCGCCCTTGCGCAATTCGTCGAGCGCCTTGAAGCCGCTTTCGCTCAGTTGCCGCCAGTAATGCGCATTGCGCTCGCCGTGCGTGTAGCGGCCGATATCGTGCACGAGCAGGATGTCGATATCGACGAGGCCGAGCCGCTGCTGGCTATCTTCGAACGAGCGCAGAATGCCCTCGCGCGTGTAATCGAAGATCGCCTCGAACGGCAGCGGATCTTGCCAGCCTTCACTGCCGTCGTAGGGATGCGTGCGCGGCACGAAGTGCCGTCCGACTTTCGTGGAAAGCACATACTCGTTGCGCGGATGGCGCCGCAACGCCGCGCCCAGCCGGTGCTCGGCCTTGGTGTGGCCATAGTGGGGCGCCGTGTCGAAAAAACGGATGCCGGCTTGCCATGCGGCGTCGACGGTGGCCTGCGCCTCGTCCTCGGAGAGGTCGCGATACAAACCGCCCAGCGGCGCGGTGCCGAGGCCCAATGCGCTCACTTCCAGCGCCGTGCGTCCGATACGGCGCCGCTGCGCCGCCTTTGGATGGTGTTCCTGCGCCATGGCTCGTCTATCTCCTGGATATGGTTGTCTACACAACGATATGCGCCTCAGTGCGCGGCTTTGACGACCGGCACGCGCGCGCTGGCTGGCAGACACGCGGGCCCCACGGGCTCGAAGGTCTTGTACGTGAGTATGAACTCCTGGTGGCCGAGCGCTTCCGACTTCGAGCGCTGGCCGCTGGCAACGGCCAGCGTGAAGTCGAACACTTCGCGCCCCACTTCGTCGAGCGTCACGCGGCCCTCCAGAATGCGGCCCGCGTCCACGTCCATGTCGCCCGCGAGATTGCGGTACGTGAGCGGGTTCGCGCACACCTTGATGACGGGCGCGAGTGCCGAGCCCACGACCGACCCTCGCCCGGTCGTGAACAGGATCACGTGCGCGCCGCAGGCGATCAGCTCCGCGATTTCCGCATTGTCGCTGATGTTCGGGAATCCGAATCGAGGCTCGCCGTCGGGCACCACGTCGAGCAGATAGAGACCGCCCGTGGGCGGCACGTCGCCAGGCTTCACGATGCCCACGATCGGCGAGGCGCCGCTTTTCGCATACGCACCGAGCGATTTTTCCTCCAGCGTGGTGAGCCCGCCGTCCGCGTTGCCCACCGCGAAAGAGCCATGGCCGAGAATCGAGTAATAGCGCGCCGCCTTGGCTACGCAAGCAACGATTTCCGCGCCCAGTTCGGGCCGTGCCGCGCGGCGCGCCATATGGAATTCGCAGCCCACCAGCTCGCCGGTTTCCTCGAAGATGCAGGCCGAGCCCGCCGCGATCAGTCGATCAAAGGCGCGGCCCACAGCCGGATTGGCGGTGATGCCGCTCGTGCCGTCCGAGCCGCCGCAGATCGTGCCAACCACGAGTTCGTCGAGGCGCATGGGCACCTTCTTCTGCGCGGCGAGCTGCGCGCGCGCACTGCGCACCCATTCAAGACCACTGTGAATCGTGCTGCGTGTGCCGCCCTTCTCCTGAATCGTCAGAACTTCTACGGGCCTTCCGCTGGCGCGCACCTGCTCCACGAGATAATGCTTGTTCATGCTCTCGCAGCCGAGCGAGACGAACAACACCGCGCCCACGTTCGGATGCGTAGTGAGCTGCTTCATCATCTTCTGGGCGTAGCTGTTCGGAAAGCAACCGGGAAAGCCGATCAGATGGACAGGTGACCCACTATCACTTTGCGCCGCATACGGATCGTCGAAGGCATCGGGGTCACCAAAGGGCTCGCGGAACTGGGCGACGATTTCGCGCGCCACGTGATGCGCGCACTCCACGAGATAGGCCACCGCGACCACGTTGCGAATGCCCTTGCGTCCGTCGCTGCGCAGCCAGCCTTCGAGGATGGGCGCCGCGGCGAACGAGGAAGTGACGTTGTTATCGCTCATAACCTGAATCCTGCTTGCGGCACTCGCCGCATCAAGGGACGCCATGAAGCAGCGCTATTTGTGCGGCACGAACTCGTGCCCCGCGTCGTGCGTGTAGGTCGGCAGGTAATCGCTTTCGAGGTTGTGCGTGTGCAAATGCTCGCCGCGCCGCACTGGCGCGCTCACGTGGCCGATGCTCGCGCCATGGCGCACCACCTTTTCCTCCTTGGCGAGCGCACGGCGCGCCACCTTGTGGCCGAGTTCGATCGTCTTCGCAAGCGTCACGCGCTCGCCTTCTATCTCCACCGTCTCGCCCGCTGGCAGAAGCGCCGCCGCGATCAGGCAGTTGTCCTCCGGCGCGAGCAGGATGAGGCGAGCGTCGAAGCGGGGTGCTGTGCCGTTCAATAGCGTCTCCGCATGCATTGAGCGCCTCGCCTCGCCGCCCACGCGCTCGCCATCATGAGCGAGCGGGGAATGAGCCTGATGAGGCTGGCATTCATTCATCAATGAACATATTATTCATATGCGGACCGCGCAAGGTCAAGGAATGTGCAGTGCAGCATGACCCCGTAGTTTCCCTGGGAGCGGAATGGAAAAGATCGCGAAACAACGCCGGATGGACAACGTGCCCGAAGAAGCGGAAGAGAAAGACCACCGCGACGACAGCGACCGGTATCGCGCGCCCGCGCTCGACAAGGGGCTCGACATCCTCGAACTGCTCGCGGAGCAGCGTGCGGGCCTCACGCGCGCCGAAATCACGAAAGCGCTTGGGCGCAACGCCAGCGAGATCTACCGCATGCTGGAGCGGCTGGTGGCGCGGCAGTACGTCATACGCTCGGAAGGCGGCGACCGTTACGCCCTGAGTCTGAAGCTCTTCGCGCTCGCGCACCGCCACCCGCCCATGGAGCGCCTGATCGCGCAGGCGCTGCCCCTCATGCAGCGCTTCGCCGACGACGCCGAGCAGTCCTGTCATCTCACCGTGTACGACCGCGGCAACCTGCTCGTGATCGCGCAGGTGGACGGTCCCGGCGCGTGGGGCATTGCCGTGCGGCTGGGCGCGCGCGTGGGCCTCGTCGATACGAGTTCGGGCCGCACGCTGCTCGCCTGGCAGACGCCGGAGCAGCGCGCGCACATGCTCGCGGAACATACGAAGGTGAAGGGCGAGGTGGCGATCGATCATGCGGCGCTGGCGGCCGCGTGCGAACAGGTGCGCGAGGCGGGCTTCTCGCGCAAGGACAGTCAGCAGACTTTCGGCGTCACTGATGTGACGTTTCCGGTGCTCGGACCTTCGGGCCAGGCGATCGCGGCGCTCACCTGCCCGTTTCTCAAGCGCATCGACGACTACGTCGCGCCCACGCTCGACGACGCGACGAATATGCTCCGTGCGACCGTGCAGGCCTTGTCGATGTTTCGCGAGGAAGAGGCGCAATGACGGTCAGTTCAGTACGAGCGCTGCTTGATGCCCCAGCGCCCTTCGTCGAACGGTCTCGAGCAGGCCCTCAAGCTGGGCGGGATACGTGCGTCAGGCGATGCCGCGGAACACCGTCTCCGGTGAAACCAGACGGTTCGTTCAGGTGGAAACCGCCATCACAAACCGGTTAGAATGGCGGCCCTCCCAAAAACCCGGTGCGCCTCCTTCCGCTGCAAAACGGCGGGCAAGCGGCGGCCGCGCATGCGAAACCCATGGCGAAACTCCTGACCGATCAAGAATTCCAGCGCTTTTCCGAGCTTCAGCAGAAACAGGCGAGCTTCACGATCACGCCCGACGAAGCCGACGAGTTGCGCGACATCGTCGCGCGCGCGCAGAAGAAGCGCGATGACCGCGCCAATGCGATGCAGACTGTCGAGACCGCCATTGCGCAGTTCGAGATCGCGCCCGAGGAGCTTTTCACGGCCGAGCAGATCGCCGATGCCGCGCGCAATTTCGGTTTGATTCCGGCCACGCGCAAGGAGCGCGTGCTGCCGCCCTCGCTCACCTTCAACGGCAAGACGCACCAGTGGACCACGCGCGCGCTGCCAGAGGAGATCCGCACGCCGCTGTTCGAGGCGTTCGAGGGCGGCCAGTCGGTCAAGGCGTTCATCGCCACACCCAAGGACGCCGCGCGCTGCGCCGCGACGATCGCGCGCCTCGAGAAGGAAACCGGTGCGCGGTACGGCGAAGCCTGGCTCGAAGAACTCGCGCTCACGCGCGGCCAGATCGACGACGCGCTCGCGAAGCTCGCAGCGTAATCAGAAAACGGCAGCAGCAAACGGCAGCAGCAAACGGGCGCCGCGTCAGTCGAGCGGCATGCGAAAACCGACCACACCCGGATCTTCCGTGGGCGTGACGGTAAAGCCGCAGGCGCGCGCAAGGCCGATCATCGGCGCGTTCTCGCGCAAGGCCTCGCCAAGTAGCCAGTGCGTGCCGCGCGAGCGCGCGTAATCGATGATGCGCGACATCAAGAGGCGCCCGAGGCCGCCCCGCTTGAGATTCGACCGGATCGCGACCGCGAACTCGGCGGTTTCGTTGTCGGGGTCGGCCACGGCGCGCACCACGCCCACCGTGCGCGGCTGGCCGTCCTCGCCTTGCACGACCGCGATGAGCGCCATCTCGCGGTCGTAGTCGATTTGCGTCATGCGCGCGAGCTGCGTGTGATCGAAGCTGCGCACCGCCGAGAAGAAACGCAGGCGCAAGTCGTCGGGCGTCATCGATTCGACGAACGTGCGGTGCATCGCTTCGTCTTCGGGACGGATCGGCCGGATCGTGAGGCGCTCGCCGTGCCAGTCGACGGTTTCTTCGAGGCGGCGCGGATACGGCATGATCGCGAAGCGGCTGCGCTGTTCGGCGACCTGCAGGCGCGGCGCGACCACAACGGTCGCCTCCGGCAGCACACGCAGCGTCAAGCGCATGCCGACGATCTCGCGCACCTCGCACACGAACTGCGAAAGCTCGGTGAGTGCGGCGAGCGTCGCCTCCGGCGCCACAATGCGTGCATAGGGCGAGCGAGCGACGATGTCGCGCGAAAGCACGGGATTGAGCGGCGGCAGGCTGTAGACGCGCAGCGGCGGCGAGATGTCGTCCGGCGAAGGCGCAGAAAACCGGAACACCGGGCCGAAGTTCTCGTCGTCGCGAAACTCCACGGACACGTCCACCACGGGCTTCACGCCCGGTTCGTCCTGCGCCTGCGTGACGAGCCCGAACAAGGCCAGCATCCGCCCCGCCTCCTCGCCTTCCAGTTCCGTGCGCCCGGCCGCCAGCGCCGCGCGCGCCTCGCCTTGCGCGGCCTCGATCGCGGCAGGCCCCTGGGCCGGCATCGTCTCCGGCGTCTGCATCAGCAGCTCGCGGCCCAGCCGGTAGTCGACGAGACGGGCGAACGCGCGCGCGAGGCGCCGCGGCGTGGTGTGGACCGGAATGCCGTGGGCGTGCAGCTCGTCGCGCGTCTTTTCCTCCACGCCGCCGAAGAAGCACGCGAGCATGCCGCGATACGCAAAGCGCTGCTGCTCGATCAGCGTGCGCGCCACCTCGTCCACCGGCGCGCTGTGCGTGGGCGCGTGCACGACGAACGCCGTGCCGCTCGAACGTTGCGTCGCCAGCGTCTGCAGCGCGAGGCCGAAGTGCTCGGGCTTCGCGGTGTCGCCGAGCACCAGCGGATTGCCCGCCTGCGCGTGCGGCAGCGCGGCCTGGACGGCGGCGAGCGCCGCGTCGTCCCAGCGGGCGAGCGTGTCGCCGGCCTTCATGAAGGCGTCGCGCGCGAGCGCCGCCACGCCGCGGTCGCTCGTGATGAGCGTAGCCGTGTCGCTCGCGGCCACGCGGCCCACGCCCAGCGTTTCGATTTCGTCGAGCAGGTCGTCGAGCGTATCGACACGCACGATGCCCGCGCGCCGGAACGCCGCCGTGTAGAGCGCATCGCCGCGATCGTCGCGGCCGCTGCGCAGCGCGAGCACCGGCTTGTTGCGCGCCGCCGCGCGCGCCGCCGACATGAACTTGCGAGCGGCGCGGATCGTGTCCACTTCGAGCAGGATGGCGCGCGTGCCGGGATCGCTCGCGAGATAGTCGAGCACGTCGCCCGCGTCGATGTCGGCTTCGTCGCCGAGCGCGATCACGTGCGAGAAGCCGAGACCGCGCGGGGCGGCCCAGCGCAGCACGGCGTTGGTGAGCGCGTTCGATTGCGAGACCCACGCCACGCCGCCCTTGCGCGCGATGGAAGCCGCCGCGCCCAGTTGCGCGTTGAGCGCGGGCGTGAGCGCGCCAAGACTGCCCGGGCCCACGATACGCAGCAGATGCGGGCGCGCCGCGGCCAGCGCGTGGCGCAGGTCGGCCTGATCGGCTTCGTCGCGCACCTCGCCGACGATGATGGCCGCGCGCGTGCCCATGCCGCCGAGCCGGTGCACGAGCGCGGGCCATGTAGCGGGCCGCGTGCAGATAATCGCGACGCCGGGCGCCTCGGGCAGATCCCCGGCGTCGGCCAGCACGGGTCTGCCGTCGAACGCCTCTGAATCGCCCGCATGGCGCGGATTGACGGCCCACAGCGGGCTCGTGAAGCCGCCCTCGATCAGCCGCTGCCACACCATGCCGCCCACGCTGCCGGGACGCCGCGAAGCGCCGATGACGGCCACGGATTTAGGCTGGAACACCGCATCGAGATTGCGTACGGTCACAGGCACTCCTCGTTGATTGGTGAGATGCGGCCGGCAAGGTGCGGCCGGCGAGGTGCGGCCGGCGAGGTGCGGCCGGCTCGTCGCGTTTGACCGCTACATACCGTTACGAGAAGAGGATAGGGCAAGCGCGCAGGCGGTGCGCGTTTTTCGCCCGGCGCGCGTGTGCGCGAATGCGGCGACATGGCGTCGCACGCCACCTCGAGCGTACGACACCACCAGATGCGAGCGGGATGCTCGCTGCTTCGGGAAGGAAAGCACGGCGCGAGCGCGCCGCGCGTTTTACATCGACTTGCGGAACGGCGCGCCCGAATGCTCGCGCAACTCGTTGAAGACGATCTTCGGCCAGGCCTTTTGCGCGACTTCGATTTCGGAGACGTGCGAAGCCAGATACGTCGGCGCATTCGAGGCGTCGTAGGCCATACGGGCCTCGTACGAATCGGTGAAGCGGCGCAGCTCGACGGGATCGTCGCAGGTGACCCAGCGCGAGAGGCGATAGCGCGCCGGCATCAGGCGCACCGCCACCTTGTACTCGGCCGAAAGCCGGTGCGACACCACTTCGAACTGCAGCTGGCCGACCGCGCCCAGAATCGTCGCGCCGCCGTGGATCGGGCGGAACACCTGGATGGCACCCTCTTCGCCAAGCTGCTTGAGCGCCTCGCCCAGCTGCTTCGCGCGCATCGGATCGACCACTTCGATGGTCTGGAAGATTTCCGGCGCGAAGAAAGGCAAACCCGTGAACTGAAGGTCTTCGCCTTCGGTGAGCGTGTCGCCGAGACTCAGCGTGCCGTGGTTAGGAATACCGATGATATCGCCAGGGTAGGCCTCGGCCACAGTTTCGCGGCGCTGCGACAGGAAGCTCACAACGTTGTTGGCGCGGAAGGTCTTGTTGTTGCGCGTGACCTTCAGTTGCATGCCGCGCTCGAAGTGGCCCGAGCATACGCGGATGAACGCCACGCGGTCGCGGTGCGCGAGGTCCATGTTGGCCTGCACCTTGAACACGACGCCCGTGAATTTCGTTTCTTCCGGTGAGACCGGACGCTGCACGGCCATGCGCGGCGACGGCGGCGGCGCGAGATCGACCAGCGCGTCGAGAATCTCCTTCACGCCGAAGTTGTTGATCGCCGAGCCGAATAGCACCGGCGACTGCTCGCCCGCGAGGAAAGCGTCGCGATCGAACACGGGCGTCGCGCCCGTGATCAGCTCGACTTCTTCCTTCGTGCGTTTCCAGTGATATCCGAAGCGCGCTTCGCCCTCTTCGTCGCCGATGTGCTGCAGCGTTTCCACCGCGCCGCCCAGCGTTTCCTGGCCCGCGCGGAACACGCGCACCTGGTCGCGCTGAATGTCGTACACGCCCTGGAACTCCTTGCCCATGCCGATGGGCCAGGTGAACGGCACGGCGGCCACGCCCAGGTGCTGCTCGATTTCGTCGAGCAGGTCGAGCGGTTCGCGCACTTCGCGGTCCAGCTTGTTGATGAACGTGAGAATGGGCGTCTTGCGGCTGCGGCAGACTTCGAGGAGCTTGAGCGTTTGCGCTTCCACGCCGTTCGCGCCGTCGATCACCATCACGGCGGCATCGACCGCCGTGAGCACACGGTAGGTGTCTTCCGAGAAGTCCTCGTGGCCCGGCGTATCGAGCAGGTTGATGACGGCGTCGCCGTATTCGAACTGCATGACCGAGCTCGCGACCGAAATGCCGCGCTGCTTTTCGATCTCCATCCAGTCGGAGGTTGCGAAGCGGCCGCTCTTCTTGCCCTTCACGGTACCGGCAATCTGGATCGCGCCCGAAAACAGCAGCAGCTTTTCGGTGAGCGTGGTCTTGCCCGCGTCCGGGTGAGAAATGACCGCGAACGTGCGGCGGCGTCTGAGTTCGGCAACTGACATGGATAGGGCGGGTATCACAGATGAATTCGGGCAACCGGGCCGCGCGGCGGGGGTTGCAGCGAGCGCGGCGGCGCTTGCGGGCGGCGACCTGCTGGCGCATCTGGCGGCACGTGCGGCGGCGATGTGCGGCGATATGCGTCAAGTGCGCGGCTGTTTGCGCGGCGAATAGCACGAGCGATCGGGATGTCCCCGGGGATGCCCGCGCGAAACGGCGCCGGGACCGAATGATACACGGCATTCGCGCCGCCGACTAAACGTTTGAAGGGGTTCGAAGCCGTTTGAACAGGCCTCGCGCGCGGAGAACCTCTCGGGCGCTGCGCCAGGTGAGCTTTTACAGGATCGCGGCGCGAGCGCGCCGGTCGCCGCCGTCTCGGCGATTCATCGGATTCACGTTCGCGGAGCGCAGCCGCCTTTTTCCGATTCATCGGATTCACGTTCGCGGAGCGCAGCCGCCTTTTTCTGAAAACTTCCTTTCCCGACAAATAGTTGCTTTCCGGTGCGTGCGGCGCTCACGCGCACTGGGCACCTACGCCGGGCCCCATGCCGGCCGTGAGGTGAGCTTTTTCGGGATCATCGAGCGAGTCGGGAAAAGTACCGGCCGTCACCCCGGGGCGTCTTGCTCAGTCCGGCGTGACGGTACGCGCCAGATCGCCCGTTATTCCTTGATGAGAAAGCGTTCGCGGTTCTTGCCCGCCAGCCATCCCGGCGCTCGGCCGCGGCCGCTCCAGGTTTCGCCGGTTTTGGGGTTCATGTAGCGAGCCGGCTGCGCCTTTTTGCGCGCGGGGCGCCCGCGCCGGCTCGTGAAGCCCAGCTCTTCCGCGGTGATGTCGTACTCCGCGATCTTTTCCTTGATCTCGGCGATCGCCTGGGCGATTTCCTTTTCGCGCGCCACAGCCACTTCCTTGTGAAGTTTCTCCAGCTGGGCGGTCAATTGCTTGTAGCTCGGCATGGAACGTCATCTCCAGTTGAGTCACGAGACTGCCATTGTGACCGGTTTGGAGCCCAGGTGTCCGGGAAGACGCGTGCCTTTTACAATCCTGCCGCAAACGTTGGCTGACTTGCCACACAGGTGGCGCTAGCGATCGCGCTGCTGCACGGATTCGCGCGTCAGGCGGCTTTCGAGCGCGCGCAGCGCCTCGTTGAGCCGCTTCACGCGCTGTATCTGCGAAGGCACGAGGTTTTCGCTCGATACCGAATCGAGCCGGCCGCGCCAATAAGAAAGGGGAATGCGGTCGCGACCTGAAAGCCGCGCGATGATGTGTTCGAGATGCTCAATGTCCTTTTCGAGTTGATGATGATTCATCGCTGCCCCCGGGGTTATAACCAGTCTTATCGAGCTCGCGCGTATGCACTCACTTTCGTCGCATCACCGCTTTTCCGCGTGCGGCGGAATAATCGGTCAGATTTGCAATCGCCGGCGCTCCGAAATCCGTAATAAGTGCATACCGCTGGCGATTGTGCGTATTGTTCGTAACGTCAGACCAGAATAAAACCTGCGAGTCAAAGCCTCCGTTGGATACCGCACGGAATTCAGGAGGCCGGTCGTCCACGCTCACGTTGCGTCCGCATCGAAATACGGAAGGCAGATTAACGGGGGCCACCGAATCTGTACATTCCTCAATTGTGGAACGGCATGCGGAGCGCATTTAGACGCAGATTAGCCCGCCGACAAAACGAACAATGGGGACGGCGTGAAAACGAACGAATCACAATATGATCGCCTGCTGCATGCCATTTACGACACGATCGAAAATCCTTGCGCGTGGAAGGATTTTTGCGCGCATTTGCGAGAAACGGCTGGCGTCGCCTCGATTCATCTGTTCGGCTTCGAGCGGCAACGCGATCTTTTTTCCTGGAGCGACGGTTTCGCGCTCGACAGAGCCGAACCGCTGGAGCGAATTCACCCGCTTTATCGCCACGACGCGCGGCTCGCGTGGCTGCGAGGGTTTCCGGCCGGCAAGTGGCTGCATGGCGGCGTCGAGCTCGATGGCGCGGACGACGGTGCTGTCGGTCTGGCGCTCTGGCCGTTCAAGGAAGGCCATCGTTGCGTCGCGCTGTGCAAGCTCATCGACCAGCATGGCCTCGTGGTCATGCTCGCGTGCAACGGCCACGCCGGGGCGGGACCGCTCTCAGGCGAACATCGCGATCTGCTCGAACGGCTCACGCCGCATCTCATCCGCGCGGTGCGCGTGTACGCGCGCCGCTTCGCGCTGAACGCCGACGCGCTTGCAAACCGCTCACGCCCTCCGGCCATGCTCGTGAGCGCGCTGGGCGAGGTGCTCCATTGCAACGAAGCCGCGCAGCGGCTTCTGAGAACGACCTCGCTCGTGCGTGTGCGCGGGCGGCGGCTCTCGCTCGCCGCGCCCCATCACGCGCGCCTGCTAGAGGACATCGCGGTGAGCGAGGCCCGGCTGCGCAGCCGGGCGAGCGGCGCGCGCGCCGCAGCGGCGCGTTATCGCGCGCTGCGTATCGTCGGGGCGGTGGCCGGCAAAGGCGCGTCGGAGGCCGTTTCTGCAGCGGAGCCGGCCCCGGATGGCCACAGCGAACCGCCTGGCGTGCGAGCGCCGCTGAAGCTAGCAGCGAGCCAGCAGGAGGTGCTCTACGCGTTCT
Organism: Paraburkholderia sp. JHI2823; assembly: GCF_038900695.1. Lineage (NCBI taxonomy): Bacteria > Pseudomonadati > Pseudomonadota > Betaproteobacteria > Burkholderiales > Burkholderiaceae > Paraburkholderia > Paraburkholderia sp. JHI2823. Next base: position 126,588 of record NZ_JAYMRY010000005.1, read on the forward strand.
ATAACGTGGTCATGGCCGATGATGCCCCGGCCCCGGAACCGCGCGCCTTCGCCGCGCTGACGTTCTATCACCCGCGGTCTGCACCGCTGGTCGACGAGCAGGTGCTCGCCACGGCCTTCGATCTCTCGCCCGCCGAATGCCGCATCGCGCTGCTGCTCGCGGAAGGCCTCACGCAAAAGGAAATCGCCGCGCACGTAGGCGTGCAGCACGATACCGTGCGCAAACAATTGCAATCGATCTTTCAGAAGACGGCGACGCGCCGCCAGCCCGACCTACTGCGCCTCTTGCTGAATCTGCCGGCGCGCGTCGCAGGCGCACCCGCCGATGGCTGAACGGCGCTCGCTGTCAGCCCGATGGGCTTACTTTGGCTTGCGGCAGGCGAACACGAGCGTGTAGGTGTCGCCGTCGCTGGAGTGGGCGACCGCATCAAAGCCCGCGCCATCGCAACGGGCGCGGGCCTGTTGCGTACACGAATCGTGATCGCCCGAGGCCGCGCATTGCACCTGGACCGTCGGACGGCCGTCCGAAAGAAACAACGGCGGCGCGCTGCTGCACGCAGCCAGCCCGGCGATCAAGGTCAACGCACATAGCGCGAACGGCAATTTGCCCACGCGGAACAACGGCGGGAACAACGGCGAACCAGGACGAGTCATTGGAGCACCCCGACGGGCCTTCTAGTTTTTCGACACGCGATTGTGCCATGCCGCGAGCCGTGTGCGATGCATCGCTGTCGGGTGTAAGCGCTCACGGCGCAGTCGAGCGCGTCTTGTATGGCAGCGGCCGACGCGGATCCGAGCGCACGCGCACGAAGACCTGCTCGACGTCGGGAATCGCAAGGAGCCTGCGCTCGAGCGCCGCGCTGTCGAAACCCGCGCCCGCACAGCCTTCCGCATAGACGAAACGGCGCTGCACCGTGATCCAGATGCTCGTGCCCGCGAACAGGGCATCGCCTTCGAGTTGTCGGCGAATGGCCGCTGCAATGTCGGGATCGTAAAGATACGAGTTCGGCTTCGCGCACTTGTGCGCGAGCCAGCAAGTCGTGCCGCGCTCCACGCGATAGTGGGCGTCGTCCTCGGCTTCGGCTTTCGTCATCAGCGGGCCGAGCGGCTGCGGGCAAGCCGCAATCGAATTCGATAGCGCGAAGAACGGATCGTTGTACCAGTTCTTGCGCGCGGTATCTGCCGTAGCTGTAGCCGTTGCATCCACCGAGCCGGGTGCGGACGCACCGGCTTGCGACTGCGCGAGCGCACCGCGAACGCCGGATAACGCGACACCACCCACCCAGGCAAGCACGGTCGCAAGCCGCGCCGCCCTGACTGCGAGCGTGCGCCGCACGCTTTGCCCCCTCGTACCAATTGCGCTCATCGACTGTCACCGCATGGGCCGGTTCCGGCCACCTCTCCTGCGAGAACGATAGAGCGGCGCCGCCACGCTCGCAATAAGGAGACACCTGCTTTCGCTACAATCGCTGCGACGCATCATGGCCGCGCCATACCAGAAGCCGAAGCCGCATCCAGAGCCGTCGCTCACGCAACGACCCGCACCGCGCAACACGATCGATCCGCAGGAGACTCCATGTCGTTTGTTATCGTTCTCGCCGCCCTCGCGTTCCTCATGCTCGCCGCGTACCGCGGCTACAGCGTGATTCTCTTCGCGCCCATCGCCGCGCTAGGCGCCGTCCTTCTCACCGAACCCGCCGCTGTCGCGCCGGTCTTTTCCGGCATCTTCATGGAAAAGATGGTGGGCTTCGTGAAGCTCTACTTTCCCGTGTTCCTGCTTGGCGCCGTGTTTGGGAAGGTGATCGAACTATCCGGCTTTTCCGAGGCGATCGTGCACGCCGCCATCCGCTATATCGGCCGCTCGCGCGCTAACGCCGTGATCGTGGCCGTGTGCGCGTTGCTCACGTACGGCGGCGTTTCGCTCTTCGTGGTGGTGTTCGCCGTGTACCCGTTCGCGGCCGAGCTGTATCGCCAGAGCGATATCCCCAAGCGCCTCATGCCCGGTGCCATCGCGCTCGGCGCATTCTCGTTCACGATGGATTCGCTGCCCGGCACGCCGCAAATCCAGAACATCATCCCCACCACATTCTTCAAGACCACGGCGTGGGCCGCGCCCTGGCTCGGCGTGATCGGCTCGCTTTTCATCGTCGTGGTGGGCCTCTCGTACCTCGAATGGCGCCGCCGCAGCGCGATGGCGAAAGGCGAAGGCTACGGCACGTCGCTCGTGAACGAGCCCGAGCACGTGAAGACCGAGCAACTGCCCAATCCGGTGCTCGCGCTCGCGCCGCTCGTGCTGGTGGGCGTGGCGAACTTCCTGCTCACGCGGTGGATTCCCGTCTGGTACGGCGACAGCGTGACCGTCCCGCCCGAAGTCCTGCCCGGCGTTCATACGCCGGTCACGGCCACCGTCAAGCAGGTCGTTGCGATCTGGGCGGTGCAGGGCGCGCTGCTCGCCGGCATCGTGCTCGTGATCGTGACGGCGTTCGGCCGCGTGAAAGACCGCTTCGCGAACGGCACGAAGGCGGCCGTGGGCGGCGCGCTGCTGGCTTCGATGAATACGGCCTCGGAGTATGGCTTCGGCGGCGTGGTCGCGGCGCTGCCTGGCTTCATCGTCGTGAGTGATGCGCTCAGAAGCATTCCGAACCCGCTCGTCAATGCCGCCGTTTCCGTGAGCGCGCTCGCGGGCATCACGGGCTCGGCTTCGGGCGGCATGAGCATCGCGCTCGCGGCCATGTCGGAGACCTTCATCAAGAACGCGCAGGCGGCGCACATTCCCATGGACGTGCTGCACCGCGTGGTGGCCATGGCGAGCGGCGGCATGGACACGCTGCCGCACAACGGCGCGGTCATCACGCTGCTCGCGGTCACGGGGCTCACGCACCGCGAATCGTATCGGGACATTTTTGCCGTGACGGTCATCAAGACGCTGGCCGTCTTTTTCGTCATCGCCGTGTTCTACCTGACGGGGCTTGTCTAACGCGTGGCGGGTGCGGGCGCGCGCCCTACACTTCGAGCCATTCCTGCCGGACGCGCGCATCGTTCTTCAACTGCTGCGGCGTCCCCTCGAAGACGATCTGGCCATGCCCCATGACGTACACGCGCTGCGAGATGTCGAGCGCAATGGCCTGCTTCTGCTCGACGAGCAGCACCGAAATGCCGCGCGCCTTCAGCGTCTTCAGATAGTCGGCCACCTGCGCGACGACGAGCGGCGCGAGCCCTTCGGTCGGCTCGTCGATGATGATGAGATCGGGGTCGCCCATGAGCGTGCGGCACAGCGTCAGCATCTGCTGCTCGCCTCCGGACAGCAGGCCCGCAGCCGTGTTCTCGCGCTCCTTCAGGCGCGGGAATAGCCGGTACATGTCGTCCAGTTGCCAGCGCGGCTTGTGTCGCGACCCGTTGCGCTTTTCGCCGAGCATGAGGTTCTGCCGCACGGTCAGCGTCGGGAAAATATCGCGGTTCTCCGGGACGTAGCCGATTCCCCGGTGCGCGATCTCGAACGTGCGCAGCCCGCGCACGTCCTGTCCGCGCAGCAGGATATGCCCCTCGCACCGGACGAGCCCCATGATCGCCTTGGCGAGCGTCGAGCGGCCCACGCCGTTGCGCCCCAGCAAGGCGACGATCTCGCCCTCGCCAACCTGCATCTCCACCCCGTGCAGGATATGGCTCTTGCCGTAGAACGCATGCAGGCCGCGCACCTCGAGCATGGCATTGGCGCTGGCCATCAATGTGCCCCTGTGGCTTCGTCCAGCGTGGTGCCCAGATAGGCTTCCTTCACGCGGCGGTTGTTACGGATGGCCTGCGGCGTGTCCGTGGCGATCACCTCGCCGTAGACCAGCACCGAGATGCGGTCGGCGAGGCCGAACACGACGCTCATGTCGTGCTCGACCATCACCAGCGTCTTGCCAACCGTGACCCGGCGAATCAGTTCCACCGCGTGGTCCGATTCCGAACGGCTCATGCCCGCCGTCGGCTCGTCGAGCAGGATCACTTCGGCGCCGCCCGCAATCGTGATGCCGATTTCGAGCGCGCGCTGCTCCGCGTAAGTGAGCAGTCCGGCGGGCGTGTCGTGCCGGCCCTGCAATCCGATCAGCTCCAGCACGGCTTCGGCGCGTTCGCGCGCGTCGCGCAACTGCTCGAGGCGATGCCAGAACGAATACCGGTAGCCGAGCGCCCACAACACGGCGCAGCGCAAATTCTCGAACACCGAAAGGCGATGAAAAATGTTGGTCACCTGAAAACTGCGCGACAGGCCCATACGGTTGATCTTGTACGGCGGCAGCCCGCCGATATCGAAGCCGTTCAGCTTGACCGACCCCGAGGTAGGCGCGATGCGCCCCGAGATCAGGTTGAACGTAGTCGATTTGCCCGCGCCGTTGGGGCCGATCAGTGCGTGACGCTCGCCCTTCGCGATATCCAGGTTCACGCCGCGAATGATCTCCGTACGCCCGAACTGCTTGCGCACTTCACGTAATTCCAGCGCGCTCGTCATGCGTGGCTCCCCGCGATTTCCCGTTGCACACGATCCCACGCATCGCGCAGGCGCGCGGCCGCGAGACGCGAGGCCGGCAAGCCCAGCGCCCACAGCGCCGCCGCGACGGCGCGGGGCGCCCACGACGCGGCATCGAAGCTCACGCCCATGAGCCGCATCGCAGTGCCGCTATCGCTGTCGATCTGCAGCTTGTAGACGAGTTCGACCGTCAGCACCAGCGCGCAAAGCACGATCGTCGCGGCGCCCAGCGCCGCGGCGTACGACGGCAGCATGCGGTGCAGCTTGCGCGCGGCGATCAGCGGAACCTGTTTCATCAACAGGCTCGATACGCCGCCCGGCACGTACATCACCACCAGCACGAAAAAGAGCCCGAGGTACAGCAACCATGCCGGCGTGAGATTGGACAACGCCACCGCGAACAGCACGAACAAAATGGAGCCGATGACCGGCCCGAAGAAGTACGCCCCGCCACCGATGAACGTCGCCAGCAGCACGCCACCCGACTGCGCGGCGCCGACGTTCTCGGCGGTCACGATCTCGAAGTCGATCGCCGACAGGCCGCCCGCGATGCCCGCAAAGAACGCCGAGAGGATCATCACGAGAAAGCGCACGCGCTGCGTGTCGTATCCCACGAATCCGGCGCGTTCGGGATTGTCGCGCACGGCGTTGGCGATGCGGCCGAGCGGGGTCTGCGTCCATGCGTACATGGCGATCATCGAGACGAGACACCAGACCGCAATCAGGTAATAAACCTGGATCGCCGGGCCGTACGTGATGCCGAGCACCGCATGGCCGGCCGTGCGGTTGGTCGGCACGCCGCCTTCTCCGCCGAAGAAACCGGGGAACATTAGCGAGCTGGCCGCCACCATTTCGCCGATGCCGAGTGTAATCATCGCGAAGGTGGTGCCCGACTTGCGCGTGGTCACATAGCCGAACAGCACGCCGAACAGCATGCCCCCGAACCCGCCCACCAGCGGCAGCAGCGAGACCGGCAACGGAAAATGGGCCGCGCCGATCTGGTTGAGCACATGCGCCGCCACGAAGGCGCCGAGGCCGGAGTACACGGCGTGTCCGAACGAGAGCATGCCGGTCTGCCCGAGCAGCATGTTGTACGAGAGCGCGAAGATGATCATGATGCCCATCTGCGAAAGCAGGGCGATCGCGAAGCCGCTGGAAAACACGAGCGGCAGCACCAGCATCGCGAGCGCCGTCGCGCCCCAGATGTAGAGGCGCAGCGAATGGCCGGATTGCAACCGACCCTGGCGCTGCGACGCCGAACCGGTACGGGCTTGAATGAGCGGCTTCATCGTTCACCCCTCCCGCTTGCCGAGCAACCCGCGCGGCCGCAGGATCATCATGAGCACCATCAGCAGGTAAGGCAGAATCGGCGCGACCTGCGATACGGGCATGCGCAATAGCGACGCCATCGCGGTGCTCTCCGTCACCGTCACGCCAGCGAGCGAAAATAGATCGGACAGCGAAACATCGATCGTCACGGCGAATGTCTGCATGATGCCGATCAGCAACGACGCGATGAACGCGCCCGGCAGCGAGCCCATGCCGCCCACCACGGCGATGACGAACACGATCGTCCCCACCGACTCGGCCATGGAAGGCGAAGTGACGAACGCATTGCCGCCGATCACGCCCGCCAGCCCCGCCAGCGCGGCGCCGCCGCCGAACACCAGCATGAACACGCGCGGCACGTTGTGCCCCAGTGCCTCGACCATTTCCGGATGCGTGAGCGAGGCCTGGATGACGAGGCCGATGCGCGTGCGCGTCAACACCAGATACAGCGCCGCGAGCATCGAAACCGATATCAGCATCATGAAGGCGCGATATTTCGGGAATGCCGAGTTGAACACCGTGAAGAGCGCGCCGTTCAGTTCGGGCGGAATCGCATACGGCACGGCGGCGAGCCCCCAGACCAGCTTGACGCCCTCCACGATTAGATACGAAAGGCCGAAGGTGAACAGCAGCTCCGCCACATGCCCGAACTTGTGCACGGTGCGCAGGCCGAAACGCTCGACGAGCGCGCCCACCCCGGCCACGAGCACCGGCGCCACCACGAGCGCCGGCCAGAAGCCAATCTTGCTCGCAACGGTGTATGCGAAGTAGGCCCCGAGCATGTAGAAGCTCGCGTGCGCGAAGTTGAGCACGCCCATCATGCTGAAGATCAGCGTGAGGCCCGACGAAAGCATGAACAGCAGCAGCCCGTAGCTGACGCCGTTCAACAGAGAGATGGTCAGAAATTCCACTGCCCGATGATCCTTGTGAAGTGTCGCGCCGGCAGCGTTCAGCCCGGCCGCTTCATCTGGCAAGTGGTCGGCTGCGTCGCCGCGGTCGGCCCGAGCTGGACGTCGGTGCGCCAGCCATAGCCGGTGTTCTCCTGATCGTACTTCACGGCTTTGCCGTCCACCCGCGTCCAGGTCGCGATCACCAGCGATTGCTGCGCCTGGTGATCCGCGGCGCGCATCGTCACCGGGCCGTTCATGCCGTCCACCGTCATGGCTTCGAAGGCCTTGGCCACCTTGACCGGATCCGTCGACTTCGTTGCGTTCATTGCCTTGCTCAACATGGCGATGCCGGTATAGGCCGTCGCCAGGTAGTAGTCGTCGTTGTACTTCTTCTTGTAGCCTTCGATGATCTGCCCGACCACCGGCGGGTTGCCCGCCGTGTTCGGGCCGAACACCCCGACGTACTTGACGTGATCGGCGCCGTCCGCACCCATCGCGGTCGGCACGCCGGTCGTGCCGCCGTAATACGTGTAGAAGCTGGACGTCACGCCCGCGTCCTTGCTCGCCTTCACGAGCAACGCGAGATCGCTGCCCCAGTTGCCCGTGATGACCGTGTCGGCGCCCGAAGCCTTGATCTTGGTCGCGTAAGGCGAGAAGTCCTTCACGCGCGCGAGCGGATGAAAGTCGTCGCCGACGATCACGATATCCGGGCGCTTGCTCTTCAGGTCCTCGCGCGCCGCGCGCGAGACGTCATGGCCGAACGAGTAGTCCTGATTGATCAGGTAGACCTTCTTGATGTCCTTGTCGCGCGCGAGGAACGTGGTGAGCGCATCCATCTTCATGTCCGCGTTCGCGTCGAGGCGGAAGTGCCAGTAGTCGCACCGCGCGTTGGTCATCGCGGGGTCCACCGCGGCGTAGTTCAAATAGACGATTTCCTTGCCCGGATTGCGCGCATTGTACTTCGCGACCGCATCTTCCAGCGCGATGCCCACCGAGGATCCGTTGCCCTGCACGATATAGCGAATGCCCTGGTCGGCGGCCTGGGTCAGCAGCGTCAGGCTCTCCTGCGGCGAGAGCTTGTTGTCGAACCCGACCACCTCGAACTTCGTGCCGTTTGCCCAGTTATGTTCATTGGCAAATTCGGCCGTGTATTGCCAGCTATGCAGCTGATTCGTTCCAAGCGATGCCATCAGGCCCGACAGTGGATCGATGAACGCAATCCTGACCGTCTCCGCTCGCGCGGCCCCAGCCACCCATGCAGAACCTGCAACCGCACCAATCAGCAACGCGCGCAACATCCTCATGGACTGTCTCCTTTGTGTGGGCATAGCGTGTCGTTCGCGATATTTCTGTCCGGTCGTGCGATTTTCGCTATATCACCACATTCCAGGCGGCAATGACAGCATGCCAGGGAAATCGCTGACACCACAGGGCATAGCGCATTGCATCATGCCGCCCGTTCTATTTCACCTCGCTTACGGTGCGGCTGCATAGCGTGCCGCTCGCGCATCAGGCGCGAGGCTGGCGCGGCTTGCCGGCCGTCGTTCCCGTCGTCGTTCGTCGCGCTTTCTCCAGCGAAGGGGAGCGTTCGGTGAGTGGCGGTACGGCGTGCTCCCCGGCGCGCTTCGCGCCCGTGAACCGCTGCCGGTAGGCTAGTGGAGTCAATGCCTTCGCAGCCTTGAATTGCCGGTTGAAGTTGGCGACATTCGGGAACCCGGACCATGCGGCGATGACGGAAATGGGCATCTGCGACTCGGTCAGCATCCGGCAGGCATGGCCGATTCGAACCCGCGCGATGTACTGCCCGACGCTTTCGCCCATGTGCTGCACGAAGTGCCGCGTGAGCGTGCGTTCGGAGAGACCCGACGCCTTGGCCAGCGTGGAAAGCCGCAAGGGCTGGGAGAACTGTGTCTCGATCAACGCGAGCACCCTGTTCAACTGCTCGGGCTCATAGCCCGAAGACGCGCCGACTCGCCCTTCGAATGCGCTCGGTGTGGCCAACGGGCTCGCGGGCAAGTCCGCCAACCAGACCAGGATGTCCAGCACCGCCGCAAGGCGCACCCGTGGGTCCGCGCACAGGAGGCGGTCCAGATAGCCGCGCACCCGCGCGCCGACGCCTGCTTCGAAGGCCAGCCCGCAGGCCGCGCGCCGCAACAGGTTGCGAAGCTCCGCGTACTCCGGGCACACGTCTGCGAGGCGCTGCACCCAGCCGCCCTCGAACCAGATGACGATCGCGACCTGCGCGTCCGCCGGGTCGATCGAGCGATTGGACGACCATGTGTGCGGCATGTCCGGCGGGACCAGGACGAGGTCGTTGTCGCCGTAGACGGTGACCGAGTCCCCGATGAAGCGCTTGCCGTGGCTGTTCATCGTCAGCGTAAGTTCGTATTCGGGGTGGTGATGCCACTCGAACGGAATTCTCGGCAAGCGCCGATGGTAAACCCGCACTGAACAGCTTTTGCCGAAGTCGACGCGCTCGTATGCTGCTTTCATGGCCGGAACCGCAAAAAGAATGACTGGATCGTATCACCAGACAACGCCGCGTCGGCGTACGCTGCGAGCATTCGAAATCACGATGTGGAGACAACCCAATGGCATTGCATATCGACGACCTTCCGGCGGCCATTCGCAAGGCGAAGCGCGCATTGCGCGAAAACCTGCCCCACTACAAAGCGGTTTTCGCCGAAGTGGAATCGGCGATGCACGAAGAGGCGCAGCGCATCGCGCAGCTTCGACAGCGCGGCGAGCCCGTCATCCCCGAAATATCGTTCGCGGACATCGTGGAAAACCGCATCGGCGCGGACCAGATTGCGCTCGTCAAGGCACGAGGCGCCTGTGTCATCCGCAACGTATTCGACCGCTCGCTCGTGGAGCACTGGGACAACGACATTGCGCAATACGTCGAGCGAAACCATCTCGACCAGAAACTGCTCAATCGCGCGGAAGACAAGTACTTCGGTCAGCTCGCCTCCGGCAAGCCCCAAATTTACGGTGTTTACTGGTCGAAACCGCAAGTGCTGGCGCGCCAGTCCGCCGAGCTGACGCAAGCGCGCGTGTTCCTGAACCGGCTGTGGCGCAATGAGAGCGAAGGCCGCGTGCATTTCGATCCGGACCACGTGCCGGTTTATGCGGACAGGCTGCGCCGACGTCCGCCCGGCTCCGAATCGCTGGGGCTCTCCGCTCACTGCGACGGCGGTTCGGTCGAGCGCTGGATCGAAGCGAACTTCCGCAAGGTCTACCGGCATGTCTTCTCCGGCGATTGGCGCCGCTACGACCCGTTCGACGCGGCATGGCGCACCGAGGTCGAGGAAATTCCGTCGCCGGCGGTCTGCTCCATGTTCCGCACGTTCCAGGGATGGACGGCGCTCACGCCGCAAGGCCCCGGCGACGGCACGCTCCAACTCGTGCCCATTGCGAACGCGATGGTCTATATCCTGCTGCGTGCGCTGCAAGACGATATCGCCGACGACGACCTATGTGGTGCGATGCCAGGCCGCGCCTTGTCGATCAAGCCGGAGTACCATGCGCCACTTTTCCACGCGCTTTCGTCGATTCCCTTGATGCAGGCCGGCGATGCGGTCTTCTGGCATAGCGACGTCATTCATGCCGTTGAGGATGCGCATCGCGGCAAGGGCTACAGCAACGTGATGTATATCGCCTCGGCCCCGTCGTGCGCCAAGAACGACGCGTATCTCGAGCGGCAGCTTCCGGGCTTTCTCGATGGCAAGAGTCCTCCCGATTTCCCGGCGGATCACTTCGAAGTCGATTTCGTTGGGCGCGCAACGATCGACGACCTCACGCCGCTCGGGCGTGCACAGATGGGACTCAATCGATGAGTGCTCGCACGGAAAGGTTCAACGCGATGGTTCAGCGCATGGCATCCAGCAACGCCTGAACCGGGTGACGCAACTGCCGCCCGCGCAAACGCTTGACCTGGCAACGGCAGGAATAGCCGGTGGCGAGCAACTCATCCGCACCAGGCGCCCGGTTGGATGCCGCATCGACATGCCGGGCCCACGATTGCTCGAAGATCGTCTCCGAAGTCACCCGGTTTCGCGCTTCGTGGCCATATGTGCCCGACATGCCGCAGCATCCGCTAGCGGGCGTCGTGAGCGCGAGACCGGCCGCCGCGAATACTTCCTTCCACAAGCCCGTGGCGGCGCTCGCATTGGTGCGCTCGGTGCAATGCGGGAGCAGGCGGAACGACGCGGTCACGCTCGACGCTGCGGCGCGCCCCCGCAACGCACCGAGCAGCCATTCCTGCGGCAGCTTCACCACGGGCGGCGCCTCGATCCCTTCCACCTTTGTGTACTCCTGACGGTATACGAGCGTCATGGCCGGATCGAGGCCGACCAGCGGCACGCCGGAACGCGCGAGCGCCGCGAGTTGCGCCGCATTGCGGCGGGCCGCGCGGCGAAATTGCGGTAGAAAGCCCTGCACGTGCAGCGGTTTGCCGTTGGGCAGATAAGGCGCGACGAAGACCTGATAACCAAGACGCGCGGCGAGTTCCAGGAACGCGGCCGCCACCGGCGTTTCGAAGTAGCGCGTGAAGGCGTCCTGAACCACGATCACGCTACGCTGGCGCCCTGCGTCGTTGAGCGCGGCGAGCCGCTCCGGCGTCGCCAACTGCGCGCCGGACCTGCGCAACGCGCCACGCCACGAGACGTCGCTCAGCAACGGGCTATCGACCATGCCGAGGCAGCGCGCAAGCAACGCTCTGACGAGACGCGCCCCCATCAGCGCGTTGTAGACGCTTCGCGCGCCCGGCAGCGCCGCAACGCGCGGCACCGTGGATTCGAGCGAACCGATCAGATAGTCGCGCAGCGGTCGCAAATAACGTGTGTGATACCGCTCCAGAAAACGCGCGCGGAACTCGGGCACGCTCACCTTCACTGGGCACTGCCCCGCACAAGACTTGCACGAAAGGCAACCGGCCATGGCGTCATAAACTTCATGCGAAAAGTCGGGCTCGCCTTTGCGCTTGCGCACGCTGTTGACGATGCGCACCGGCAACGCCGCCGCCACCGGCGGCGCGGTCACATCCACCCCCGCATCCTGTTGCATGCGCAGCCATTCCCGCATGAGCGAGGCACGGCCCTTCGGCGAGTGCGCGCGCTCGCGGGTGGCCTTCCATGACGGGCACATCGCGTCGTCGGGGTCGAAGTTGTAGCAGGCGCCGTTGCCGTTGCAGTGAACGGCGTCGGCATTGGCTTGCCACACTCGCTCGTCGATCCGGCGGTCAAGTTCGCCGCGCAGCGGCGTCGTGTCGATCTTCAGCAGCGTCGCACTCGCGCCCGCCGGCGTGGCGATCTTGCCGGGATTGAGCTGGTTGTGCGGATCGAATGCCGCCTTCAGCCGCTGCAGTGCCGGATACAAGGGCCCGAAATACGCGGGCACGTATTCGGAGCGCACGCCCTTGCCATGCTCGCCCCACAGCAGGCCGCCGTACTTCATGGTCAAGGCGGTCACCGCGTCCGAAATGGGGCGCACGAGCGCGGCCTCGTCGGGGTTGCGCATGTCGAGCGCAGGGCGTACGTGCAGCACCCCCGCATCCACGTGGCCGAACATGCCGTAGCGCAGGCCGAACCCATCGAGCAGCGCGCGAAATTCGGCAATATAGTCGGGGAGATTCTCGGGTGGCACTGCCGTGTCTTCCACGAAGGGCTGCGGGCGGCTCGCGCCGCGCACGTTGCCCAGCAGGCCCACCGCGCGCTTGCGCATCGCGTAGACGCGGCCGATTTCGGCCTCGCCTTCGGCGATCGTGTGGCCAAGACGCTTCACGCTCGCATCGGTATTGAGGTGCTCGACAAACGCGGCCACGCGTGCGTGCAGTTCGTCCACGTCGTCGCCGTTGAATTCGACCATGTTGATACCGCTCGCGCCGCCTTCGATGCCTTCGTCATCGGGGAAGTACGCGGCCACGCTTTGCCAGACGATGTCCTCGCGCGCCAGCCGCAGCACCGTGGAATCGACGGTTTCGATCGAGAGCGGACGATGTGCCATCAGCGCGCGCGCATCGCGCAGGGCATCCATGAAACCCTCATAGCGGATGTTGACGAGCGCCGCGTGTTTTGGCACCGGCAGCACATTCAGCGTCGCCTCGACGATGAAGCCGAGCGTGCCTTCCGAGCCGCACAACACGCTGTTGATATCGAAGCGGCCTTCACTGTCGTGCAAATGAGCGAGGTCGTAACCCGTGAGGCAGCGGTTCAATTGGGGAAAGCGCTCGCGTATCAGGCCGGCTTCGCGTTCGCTGATGTCGCGCGCGGTGCGATAGACGGCGCCGACCCTGTCATCGCGCGCGCAAAGCGCCGCGAACGCGGCGTCATCGACTGGCGCGCTGGAGAGGCGCTCGCCGCCCACCAGGACCGTTTCCAGCGCAAGGACATGGTCGCGCGTTTTCCCGTAGGTGCAACTGCCCTGCCCGCTCGCATCCGTGCTGATCATGCCGCCGATGGTCGCGCGGTTCGAAGTCGAAAGCTCCGGCGCGAAGAAAAGCCCATGCCGTTTCAGCTCCGCATTGAGCTGATCCTTGACGACGCCGGCCTCCACTCTGGCCGTACGCGCAACGGGGTCGATTTCGAGGACGCGGTTCATATGCCTCGACATATCGACCACGATGCCTTCGGTCAGCGATTGCCCGTTCGTGCCCGTGCCGCCGCCGCGCGCGGCGACCGCCACGCCGCGAAACGCCTCGCGCCCGAGCAGGCTCGCGAGGCGCTCTACATCCTGCGCATGGCGCGGAAACACGACGGCGCGCGGGTAGCGCTGGTAAATCGAATTGTCCGTGGCCAGCACCGTGCGCGTGGCGTGGCTCGTATCCACTTCGCCCTCGAAACCGGACGCCTGCAATTCATGCAAAAATTGACGGATTTCCGGACTAACGAATTCGCCGACGGCAAGCTGGGCAATGGTCATGATCAAGTATGGGACGCCATTATCGGAATGCATTGTCGCGTGCGAATCCGCCCCAGGCAAACGTATGTTCGTTGGGTTGATCATGAGGTTTATGAATGAATTACCGCAAGCTCACGCCTTCCATGTCGCTGCTGCTCGCGTTCGAAGCGTCCGCGCGACATGAGAGCTTCACGCGTGCCGCGGAGGAATTGTCGCTCACGCAGAGCGCCGTGAGCCGCCAGGTTCAGGCGCTCGAAGCGATGCTGGACCTGACGCTTTTCACGCGCGAGGGCAAGCGCATCGTGCCGACGGACATCGGCCGGGCCTATATGGCCGAGATTTCCCACGCACTCTCGCTGATCCGCAGCGCGACGCTGCAGGCCCTCACCTCGAATGCGCCGAAAACGCAGCTGCGCGTCGCAACCCTGCCGACATTCGGCGCCAAGTGGCTGCTGCCGCGCCTGCACCGCTTCTATCAGGCGCACCCCGATTTGCAGGTCGATCTCGATTCGCGCATCGAGGCCGCCGACTTTTCGACGCAGGATCTCGACGCCGCCATCGTAGTAGGCGACGGCCGCTGGCCTGGCGTGACGGCGCACAGGCTCTACGCGGAGGAACTGGTGCTGGTCGGCAACCCCGCGGCACTGCCCTTCGCGCGAAGATCATCGAGGTCACGACGACGCGCCACTGCTCCGACGATGGAAGCCCTCGAAGGCCTTACGTTGCTGCGCGTGCGCAGCTTCCCCGACGCATGGCGCGAATGGTGCGCGCATTTCGGCTTGCCCCACGACGCCCTGAAACCGGGTCCGAGTTTCGAGCTGACCTCGCATCTGATCCAGGCGGTCGTGGCCGGCATCGGCGTGGGACTCGTGCCGCGCATGCTGGTGGAAGACGAATTGAAGGAACACCGGCTTCTCAGCCCATTCGAAGCGGTGCAAAGCTCGCGCTCGTACTATCTGGTCTACCCGGAGCGTGCGCAGCGCCACCCCGTGCTGGTTGCGTTTCGTGACTGGCTGTTGCAGGAGCTTGCCGGGGCGTCTTGATTTGCCGGTCGCAAGTATCGAATTTCGACATCGAGCGCGCTAACGAAAGCAGCGCCCATGCCGGTGACGAAACGCGGCGCACCGCTCGATTGCCGCATTGGCGCGCTGCTCAGGCTTGCCTAATTTGACCGACTGCCAGCGGAAGCCGGCACCCCGGCCACCAGCGCCGCCCCGCTCACCGCCAGCAGTGCCGCGAGCACATACAGTGCGTTATCCATGCTGCCGGTATGCGTCTTGATGAGCCCTATCGCCCATGGGCTCACAATGCCGCTAGTAATACCGATGCTGCTGATGAGCGCGATGCCGGCGGCCGCCGCCTTGCCCGAAAGATACGCAGAAGGCACCGCCCAGAAGATCGGCAAGGCGGCAAAGATCAGCACCGCTGCGACCGAAAGGATCGCCATCATCGCGGCAAAGCTCGGAAGATGGAGCGTGAGCAGCGCCAACGCAATGCCGCCGCCAACGGTGCAGGCCGCGAAATGCCAGCGCCGTTCGCCGCGCCGGTCCGAGCGGCGTGCGATCCACATGAGGCCCACCGCGCCAAGCGCATTCGGAATGACCGTATAGAGGCTGATCCACAGCACGTCATGCACGCCGAAGTCGCGGATCATGAGCGGCATCCAGAAGTTCAGCGTGAGCGAGGCACAGGTCAGCGAGAAATAGATGAACGCGAAGAGGTAGACACGCGGGTCGCGCAACGCCGCGCCGAACGAGCGCGTGGAATGCGCGTGGCCGCCTTCGCCAACGCGTTGCGCGAGAAGGTGGGCCTTTTCGGCTTCGCTCAGCCACCCGGCCTTTTCAGGGCCGTCCACGAGCCAGAACGCCGCGACGAGGCCGAGCAGCACGGCCGGGAGCCCTTCGATCACGAACATCCAGCGCCAGCCGGCCAGACCGAGCACGCCCGCCATGTCGCGCATGATCCAGCCCGAGATGAGGCCGCCCAGCACGCCCGCCACCGCGACGCCCGCAAAGAAGATCGAGAACACGGCCGCGCGGCGGCGCGCCGGATACCAGTACGTGAGATACAACACGATGCCCGGAAAGAAGCCCGCCTCGAATACGCCCAGCAGGAAGCGCAGCGCGTAGAACTGCGTGGGGCTCGACACGAACATCATGCACGTGGAAGCAATGCCCCACAGCAGCATGATGCGCGTGAACGTGCGGCGCGCGCCGAAGCGCGCAAGCAGCATGTTGCTCGGCACTTCGCACAGCACGTAGCCCACGTAGAAAACGGCGGCGCCGAGGCCGTACATGGCGTCGCTGAAGCCCAGATCGTGCTTCATCTGCAACTGCGCGAAGCCGATGTTGATGCGGTCGAGGAACGACACGACGTAGCAAACGAACAGGAACGGAATGACGCGCGCCGACACCTTGCGGTAGAGCGAGTCGTCCTGCATCGAGAGATTTGGGGCTTGCGCGGTCGAGGCGTACGCGTGCGCGGCTTCGGACCCACGGTCCGGGGCGATCGATTGCGATTGGGGCATCTGCCAGTCTCCAAACATGACTCCGGCTCGCCCGGGCAACCGGGCAGACCGTGGGTACGCGGCGTCTTGCGCGCCTTGCGCGGCTCGCCGGGACGCAGGTGCTGCGCGCGTCGCCAGGCAGTGAGCCGATCATAGGAGGGTTGGCGTTAATTTGTCAATGACGAATCGGTTCGCTTTACGCTAATAATGGTTTCTCTTTAGAACACGCGGCGGACATCGGTGGCGCCGGATTTCATCCGACGAAACTGGCGTCACAGGCAATCCAGCGCCAGCCCCAAAAAAAAACGGCGCACCGTGAGATGCGCCGCATCGCCATGCGGACAATGAAGCGGCTCGAAGCCGCTTCGTCACCGCGCTTAGTGTTTCAGGAAATCGATCACCATGCGGTTGAACGCTTCCGCATGCTCCCATTGCGCCCAGTGGCCGCAGCGGTTGAACACGTGCAGTTGCGCGTTCTGCATGCCGGCCAGCAGGCGCAGGCCGATATCCATCGGCACGAAGCGGTCGTCGCGGCCCCAGATCACGAGCGTGGGCGCGGCGATTTCGCCAAGGCGCGCACCATAGTCGCTGAACTGCTTCGGGAACGCGGCCAGGCTCTTCACGAAGTTTTCGAGGTGGTCACGGCGCGCGAGCATGTTTTCGAGGCGCGTTTGCATCAGTTCGTCGGTGAGCGCGCTCGCGTCGTACACGAACACGTTCATCATGCGCTTGAGGTTCTCGATGGTCGGCTCGCGATAGAGGCCTTGCAGCAGCTTGATGCCTTCGGTGGGCATCGGCACGAAGTTGCTCGGTCCGCCGGTGCCGCCGCCCATCAGCACGAGCTTGCCCACGCGCTGCGGGTTGGCGAGCGCGAAGGCCACGGCGCTATGGCCGCCCATCGAGTTGCCGAGAATATGCACGCGCTCGATGTCGAGCACGTCCAGCAGGCCCTTGAGCACGCGGCCATTCAGGTCCGAGCGCGAACTCGTGCACACGACGGGGTCGCTCTTGCTCCAGCCCGGGCAATCCATCAGGATCACGCGGTAGCCTGCCGCGACGAGCGGCTCGACGTTGCGGTTGAAGTTGGCCCAGCCGCTCGCGCCCGGACCCGAGCCGTGCAGCATGACGACCGTTTCGGCGCCTTCGCCCGCGTCGTTGTAGTGAATCTGGAACTCGACCTCGCCGTCCTTCACGCGAGCGAACCTGCTCGTCGAGGCTTCCGTGATTGCCTGTGCCGTTGCCGTCATGATGACCATCCTCTAAAACGTAATCACTCGTACCGGAGAAGGCACGCGCCTTCTCCCCTTCAATTTCATGCGCCCTGCGCGCCGAGCGCGCCGCGCTGCCTGAACGCGCCCACTACAGTGAGCGCCGCGAGCGCGGCGATCAAGGCGAGCGGAATGCTCGCGCCCACCAGCATCGACGGACTCTGACCCAGCGCGAACAGCTGCCCTGCCACCAGCGGCCCGAGAATTGAGCCCAGGCGCCCGACAGCCACCGCCGCGCCCACGCCCGTGCCACGCACTTCCGTGGGATACGCATGGCCCGCGAGCGCGTAGAGCACCGACTGGCCTCCCACGATGAAGAAACCACAAAGCAGCCCGCCCACCGCAGTCGCGCTCGCGCTGCCTGCGCTCGCGAGCACGGCGAGTGCGGCGACCATGCCCACGTACATGCCGATCACCGTGCCACGGCGACCGAATCGATCCATGATCGTTGCAATCGCAACGGCACCGATGCCGCCGCCGATGTTGAACATCATGAGCACGAGGTTGGACTGCACGCGCGAGAGGCCGCGTGCGAGCACCATCGAGGGCAGCCAGTTCATCAGGAAGTACAGCACGATCAGCGTGCCGAGGTAGCTGATCCACAGCGCGATCGTGGTGCGCGCGCGGCCGTGGCGCCACAGCGCTTCCGTCACACCCGGCGTGCCAGCCTTCGCCCCCACCGAAGCCTTCGCCGCCACGAACTGCTGCGACTCGCGCAGGAACAGACCGAGCAGCGGCACCATCACGATGGGGCCGAGGCCGCCGACATAGAACACGTGGCGCCAGCTTGCGTCGCCGGTCCCGAGCATGCCGATCACCGCCGCGATCGCCGCGCCGAACGGCATGCCGCAGTACATCGCGCCCACCGCCGTGCTGCGCTGCTGCGGGCCCGCGGCCTCCGAGCACAGCGCGATCAGGTTCGGCATCGCCGCGCCGAGGCCGAGACCCGTGAGCAGACGCGCGACGAGCAGGCTCTCGAAGTTCCACACCATCGTCGTGGCGAGCGAGAAGAGCCCGAACAGCGTCACCGACCACATCAGCACGCGCTTGCGGCCAAAGCGGTCGGCGAGCCGCCCGCCCAGCGCCGCGCCCGGCAGCAGGCCGATGGCGCCCGCGCTGAACGCCCACCCCATCTGCGCCACGGCGAGATGAAACTCCTTCGCCATGCGCGGTCCGGCTACGCCCGCCGATTGCAGGTCCAGCCCCTCGAGCAGCGCAATCGCCAGACACAGGGCGATGGTTGCCTTGCTGCTCGTTCCATTTCCTCCAGCACTACTGTTTCGCGACGTCATAAAAGTCTCCACGATATGTATATTCGAGCCGCTCTTTCCGGCGGCTGTATGTGGCAACGCCGCGCAACACCCGATGGCGTTGCACGGCGCGCGTACTCAGGACTGCAGTGCTTCCTGGCGCTTCTTCAGGTCGAGCGCCACGTCGACGATCATGTCTTCCTGGCCGCCCACCATCCGGCGCTTGCCCAGTTCGACGAGGATATCCACCGTCTTCAGGTCGTACTTCTTCGCCGCCACTTCCGAGTGGCGAAGGAAGCTCGAATACACGCCCGCATAACCGAGTGCCAGCGTTTCGCGGTCCACGCGAACCGGGCGATCCTGCAACGGGCGCACGATGTCGTCGGCGGCATCCATCAGCGTGTAGAGATCGGTGCCGTGGTTCCAGCCCATGCGTTCCGCCGCCCCGATGAACACTTCGAGCGGCGCGTTGCCCGCGCCAGCGCCCATGCCCGCCAGCGACGCATCGATGCGGTCGCAACCTTCTTCCACGGCCACGATCGAGTTCGCCACGCCGAGCGACAGGTTGTGGTGCGCATGCATGCCCGTTTGCGTTTCGGGTTTCAGCACTTGCTTGACGGCACGGAAGCGGTCGCGCACGTCGTTCATCGTGAGCGCGCCGCCCGAATCGACCACGTAGATGCAGGTGGCGCCGTAGCTTTCCATCTTCTTCGCTTCGACCGCGAGATTCTCCGGCGTGGTCATATGGCTCATCATCAGGAAGCCCACGGTGTCCATGCCCAGTTCGCGCGCGTATTCGATGTGCTGCTTCGAAATGTCGGCTTCCGTGCAATGCGTGGCGATGCGCACCACGCGCGCGCCCGCGTCATACGCGGCCTTCAGGTCGTGAATCGTGCCGATGCCGGGCAAGAGCAGCGTGGCGATCTGCGCGTGCGTGACCACGTCGGCCACGGCCTCGATCCATTCCAGGTCGCTGTGCGCGCCGAAACCGTAGTTGAAGCTCGACCCTTGCAGGCCATCGCCGTGGGCAACTTCGATGCTGTCCACCTTCGCGCGGTCCAGCGCGCGGGCGATGTCCTGCACGTTCTGGATCGAGTATTGATGGCGAATGGCGTGGCTGCCGTCGCGCAGCGTCACGTCCGAAATATAGAGTTTCTTGCTCGCGATGTTCGTATTGCTCATGGCCTTAGGCTCCTTGCACGCTCAGAAGCGTCTGCGCCATGCGTTCGGCAGTGGCGAGCGCGGCGGAAGTCATGATGTCGAGATTGCCTGCGTAAGCGGGCAGATAATGCGCGGCGCCTTCGACTTCGAGGAACACCGAAGTCTTCAGGCCGCTGAACTTGCCGAGGCCCGGAATATTCAAAGGCGCGCTCGCGGGGATCTCGTCGAACTGCACCTTTTGCTTGAGGCGATAGCCCGGCACATAGGCATGCACCTTCGCGACCATCTCTTCGATCGACTGCTCGACCTTCTCGCGGTCCGCCAGTTCGGAGAGCGTATAAACCGTGTCGCGCATCATGACCGGCGGCTCCGCCGGGTTCAGCACGATGATGGCCTTGCCCTTCGCGGCGCCGCCCACCACTTCGATGGCCTTCGACGTCGTTTCGGTGAACTCGTCGATGTTGGCGCGCGTGCCGGGACCCGCCGACTTGCTGCTGATCGAGGCGACGATTTCGGCGTAATGCACCTTCGCCACGCGCGAGACCGCCGCGACCATCGGAATGGTGGCCTGGCCGCCGCAAGTGACCATGTTGACGTTGAGCGCTTCGATATGCGCGTCGATGTTCACGACCGGCACGCAGTACGGACCGATCGCGGCGGGCGTGAGGTCGATCATGCGGATCGACGGCTTGAACGCGCGCAGCAGCGCGTCGTTCTTCACGTGCGCGCCGGCCGAAGTGGCATCGAACACGAAGTCGATGTCGTTGAACACGGGCAGGCGCGTGAGGCCGACCACGCCTTCATGCGTCGTCGCCACGCCGAGGCGCGCGGCGCGCGCGAGGCCATCGGAGTTCGGGTCGATGCCGACCATCGCCGCCATCTCCAGATGCTTGCTGTTGCGCAGGATCTTGATCATCAGATCCGTGCCGATGTTGCCGGAGCCGATGATCGCGGCCTTGAGTTTTTCGGAAGCCATATGAATTCCTGTATCAGGCGGAGAAAGTCGCGCGAACGCTGCCGAGGCCTTCGATCTGCGCGGTAAATGTGCCGGGTTCCTTCACGGCGACCATGGGGCCGAGCGCGCCCGTGAGCACCACGTCGCCCGCACGCAGCGGCGTGCCGAGCTGGACCATGCGGTCTGCGAGCCATACGGCGGCGTTGAGCGGATTGCCGAGGCAAGCCGCGCCGTTGCCGCGCGAGAGCACCTCGCCCTCGCGCGAGAGTTCCATCGCGCATGCGGTGAGGTCGATCTGCGAAAGCGGCACGGGGCGGCTGCCCACCACGAAGCGCGCGCTCGACGCGTTGTCGGCCACCGTGTCGACGAAACGGATGTCCCAGTTCTGGATGCGGCTGTCCACCACTTCGATGGCCGCGAGCGCATACGCACTGGCGCGCAGGATATCGACGAAGGTGTGTTTTTCGAACGTGAGGTCGCGCTCCAGCACGAGCGCGATTTCCGCTTCGACCTTCGGCTGGATCAGCTGCGAAAGCGGAATCGCTTGCGCGTCGCCGTAGGCCATCGAAGCGAAGAGCGCCCCGAAATCGGGCTGATCGACGCCCAGTTGCTTTTGTACCGCGAGCGACGTGAGGCCGATCTTGCGGCCCACGATACGCTCGCCGTTGGCCACGCGAAGGTCGACGTTGGCCTGCTGCACCGCGTAGGCGGTCGCGATATCGTCCAGCGGAATGCCGCCCGTCGCGATCTCACCGCGCACCGGCTCGATCACGTTGCGCGAGGCTTCGGCTTCGCGCAGGCGCGCGGCCTGCGCCGCTACGAATTTCGAATCTGACATGAGGATTCTCCGGAGTCCGTACTTTCTATCAAGCCGCTGCGGGTGCGGCGTGCATGGCCGCGAAGCCCGCGATCCACTCGGGAATCTCGCGGTAATAATCGATCGAGGCGCGATAGGGGCCAAAAGCGGCCAGTGCGCCGAACGCCGCAACCCACGTGCGGATCTCGTGTGCCGACTTGCCGCCGTCGCGCGTGATGGCGGCATTGGTCATGCCGTCCACGGCGGTGAGTTCGCCCGATTCGAGACGCGCGAGAAACGCGCGGTCCCATTCGGGATTGAGCGGATGCAGTTGGCTGTCGCCGGCCGCGAACGACTTCGCGGCGGCCACGGTGCGCGCCTGGCGCGCGGCGCGCGAGTCGGGCGACGGGTTGCGTCCCGCGATCAGGCGCTCGGCGACTTCGGCCGTCGCGCCGGACAGTTCCGGCACCGGCGGCTCGTGCGAAATGCCGCCCGATCCCACCACGAGCACGCGCTTGTCGCTGCGCGAGAAAAACCGGCCGATCGCATCGCCGAGCAGACGCGCACGGCGCAGCGTCGCCATGGGCGGCGCAACGGAGTTGATGAACACCGGAATCACGGGATAGCGGTCGAGACCGCCCGTGAGCACTTCGAGCGCCTGCGCGCAGCCGTGATCGACCTGCATGCGGTACGAGAGCGCGACGTCGATATCGGCGGCGAGCACGCTTTCCGAAAGCGCGTGCGCGAGTGCTTCCGGCACCGGCAGCGTGCCGGCCATGCTCTTGAAGTCGCCGATCGCTTCCGCACGCGCGCCGATACAGAACGGCGGCATCATGTCATAGAAGAAACCGTTGTAGTGATCGGGTGCGAACGCAACGATCACGTCCGGATTGAAGGCTTCCACGCGCTCGCGCGCGGCGCCGCACACGCGCTCGACTTCGGCCACCACTTCGGGCGCGGGATCGAGATAGCCGTGCAACGGCGTGTGCGACAGACATTCGAGGTGAATCGGCATGGTCATGCTCCTGCAGCGCGCGCGACAGCCACGCCGCGCACGGGACGGTTTTGCGGGGCCGCTGCGCTCGCTTCGCGCAGCACGGCGTCGGTCATGCCGAGCTTGCCCGCGAGTTCGACGATCGCGTCGGATACCTGTTGCGGCGTGCACACGCCCGCGACGAAGCGGTCCGGGCGCAGCAGCACGACGGATTCGGGCAAGCTGCCGAACCACTCTTTCAGGCGGCCCTGCACGTCGCCGAGCGCGAGCACGCCCTCGGGCACGTCATCGCCGTAGTCGAGCTGCACGTCGGGCTTCGCGACGACGAAGCGCGCACCCAGGCGCTCCCACAGCGCGCGAGCCTGCGGCGTGAGGCCGAAGGTCGGGTCCGCGCCCCAGGCGAGCACCGCGAAGCCGTTGCCGATCGCGTCGTCGAGGCGCACCACGCTGCCGTCGGCCAGGCGCACGCGCGGCTGGATGAACATGCGGCCCACCGGCGAGGCGGCGAGCGGATCGCGCCCATAGGCGAGGCGGCCGATCAGCGAGTCGCGTTTCTGGCTCATGAGGCCGAGCAGGCGGCCAGGCGCGGAGTTGCCCGAGCGCTCCAGCAGGCGCGCGAGCCAGCCGCCCGTGCTTTGCGGCGGCGGCAGCAGCACGACGCCCGCTTCATAGCGCGGCATCGGCTTGAAGCGCATCTCCACGAAATAGCGCTTCACCGAAGGGAACACGTTCATCGAGCGCACGAACGCATCGCGAAAACGCGCACCGAATCGCGTGGTGGGCGCGAAAATATCGCCTGCGACTTCGGAGAGGTGAATCATCGAGCGCGCATGCGCGCGGCGCTCCACGGTGTACGTGTCGAGCAGGCGGCTGTCGGCCACGCCCTTCGCGACCATCGCGAGCTTCCAGCCCAGGTTGTTCGCGTCGCGAATGCCGCTGTTGTAGCCCTGGCCCTGCCACACGGGCATGATGTGCGCGGCGTCGCCGGCGAGCAGCACGCGGTCCACGCGGAACGTTTCGGCGAGGCGCGCGTTGTGCGTGTACACGCGCTTGCGGATGTAGTCCACCTTGTCGGGATCGGCCACCACCTTGCGGATCAGCGCGGCCATGTTCTCCGGCTTCGAAAGCTCTTCCTCGGTCTCGCCCGGCATCACCATGAACTCGAAACGGCGAATGCCATGCGGCAGCGCCGCCGAAACATAGGGGCGCTGATGATCGCAATGCATGTAGATATGCGGCGAGCCGATCGGGTCGTTGCGCACGTCCACCACGATCCACTGATTCGGCTTCGTGCGGCCTTCGAAGGGCACGTTGAGCGCGCGGCGCACGAAGCTGTTGCCGCCGTCCGCGCCCACCATGTACGCCGCGCGGATCGTGCGGCGCTCGCCGCCCGCATCGCTCACGTCGATCGTCACGCCCTGCGCATCCTGCTCGAACGCATTGACGTTGTGGCCGAACAGCACTTCCACGTTCTCGAAGCGCGCGAGACCTTCGTACAGCACGCGATCGGCCAGCGGCTGCAGGAACGCGTTGCGGCGCGACCAGCCGAACTCGTCGGTGCGCGGCTCGATCGAGGCGAAGCAGTGGCCGTCCTTCGTGACGAAGCGCATCCAGTGGTCGGGCGTGGTGTGCGGCACCAGCACGTCGGCGAGGCCGATCGACTGGAACACGCGCAATGCTTCGTCATCCAGACCAATGGCGCGCGGGTAGTCGATGATCTCGTCGAGCTTTTCGACGACCGTGACACGCACGCCTTGCAGGCCGAGAATATTGGCGATCGTGAGGCCGACCGGACCCGCGCCGATGATGGCGATGTCCGTGTCGATATGGCGAGGGCGGACGGTGTCCGCTTCGTGGGCGAGGGGGGTGTTCATGTGTCTCCTTCTCGCGCGGCTCATGGGGCCGCTGCTGATGCTCACAGGTCTTGCCTGATCCGGATCACCGGCCTGGACGTTTTGCCACGGTGCGGTGATGTGAAGCGAGTCTAGGATCCGTCCGGTGCGCGCTCAACATTTTTGGAGAAATGTGCATAGAATGCACACAGTTGATTTTTAAGGCGTTTTCGATGACGAAGTATGCAAACGTCCGGGGCCTGGCGCGCGGGCTTCAGGTGCTCCAGGCGCTCAACGCCATGGAGAACGGGCGCGCGACGAGCCAGCAGCTGAGCGAGGCCACGGGCCTGCACCGCACGACGGTGAGGCGCCTGCTGGAAACCCTGGTAGAGGAAAATTTCGTGCGCCGCAGCGCTTCCGACGACAGCTTTCGTCTGACGATGCACGTGCGCGGCCTGAGCGAAGGCTTCACCGACGACGAGCTGATCGCGACCATCGCGCCGCCGATCATGGCGCAGATGCTCCAGCGCACGGTGTGGCCTTCGGACCTCACGACGCCCGACGGCGACGCCATGGTGATACGCGAGACCACGCACCGCTTTAGCCCGCTCTCGTTTCACCGCGCAATGGTCGGGCGGCGCCTGCCGATGTTGCTCACGGCGGCGGGCCGCGTGTACTTCGCGATGTGCCCCGAAGCGGAGCGCGAGGACATTCTGGAGTTGCTGCGCGCAGGCACGGGCGGCGAGCAGCAGCAAAAGCTCGCGAGCGACAAGGCCTATATCCGCAACCTCGTGCGGCAAACGCGCGAGGACGGCTTCGGCTCGAACCACGGCGACTGGGCGGACCAGCGCAAGATCGGCGCGCTCGCCGTGGCCATCGAGGCGCACGGGCGCGTGCTCGCGAGCCTGAACGTGATCTACCTGGAGCACGCCATCAATCCGGCCGAGGCGGTGCGGCGCTTCGTGCCGGAGCTGCAGCGCGCCGCGCAGGAAATGGTGACGGCGTTAGAGGCGCAAGAGGAAAGCGCGAAGCGCTAGGGCCGACCCTAAGGCCTGGTTTCGCGCACGAGCTCGAACAGCGCTTCGAGTTCCGCGGCATGCGGCTCCTTGCGCGACACCATCAACAGGTCGATGGTGGGCGGCTCGCCTTCGAGCGGGCGCGTGCAGATCGCGCTGCTCGTGAGCGACGACACGTAAGCGGGCAGCAGCGCATAACCGAGCCCCATGCCCACCAGATTCAGATTGAGCAGGATATTGGTCGCGACCTGCGCGACCTTGCGCTCGATGCCGTGCGCTTCGCAATACGCCTCGACCACGCTGTGGACCTGCCCCGAGAACTGCGGATGCGTGCTGATGAACGGCTCGCCGCTCAGTTGCGCCGGGGCAATGCGTTCCTGCTTCGCGAGCGGATGTCCGCTCGGCAGGACCACGACGAGCGGCTCGGTCAACACGACTTCGCTGCGCAACTCGGGCGAGACGACGGGCCGCCGCATGAACGCCACATCGATATCGCCGCGCAGCAGCGCCTCTTCCTGTTCGGCCGTGGGCAGGCTGCGCAACTCCACGTTCACTTCGGGGTAGCGCAGCCGCAGGCGCGGCAGAATCACCGGGAAAACCCGGATTTCAGCGGCGGGCACGAAACCGATCGTGACCGTCGCGCGTCCCTGCCCCACCTGGCGCGCACGCGCCACTGCGCGGTCGGCCTGCGCCACCACGAGGCGCGCCTCGGCGAGAAACACCTTGCCCGCCTCGGTCAGTTCCACCTTGCGGCGCGTGCGCTCGAAGAGCGGCGTGCCAACTTCGTCTTCGAGATTGCGGATCTGCTGGCTCAGCGAAGGCTGCGCCGTATGCAGACGCTGCGCCGCGCGCGTGAAGCTAAGCTCGTCGGCGACGGCAATGAAGTAGCGCAGATGTCTCAGTTCCATGCCCGGAGTTATCGTTCGAAAGTCTTACTGCCAACAAACAAAATATTTCACAACGGTCTGGCGAGCGCCGATCATCCCTCTGCATTCCCGCCAAAAAAGGCAATGCTGCCACGGAGGAGACTCGCATGTCCGCAATCATCGACATCGATGCACTCGTCGACGCGCAAAATGGCCGCGTCACGTCGTCGATCTATACCGACCCCGAGATTTACGCGCTCGAACTGGAGCGCATCTTCGGCCGCTGCTGGCTTTTTCTCGCTCACGTCAGTCAAATACCGAAAGCCGGCGACTTTTTCAATACCTACATGGGCGAAGATCCCATCGTCGTGGTGCGCCAGAAGGACGGCTCGATCAAGGCCTTCCTCAACCAGTGCCGCCATCGCTCGATGCGCGTGAGCCACGCCGATTGCGGCAACACGCGTGCGTTCACGTGCCCGTATCATGGCTGGTCTTACGGCGTGGACGGCGCGCTCATCGACGTGCCGCTCGAGCCGCGCGCCTATCCGCAAGGTCTGTGCAAGGAGAAGTGGGGCCTCCAGGAGGTCACGCGCGTGGCCGTGTACAAGGGCCTCGTGTTCGGCAACTGGGACGCCGACGCGCCCGACCTCGAAACCTATATGGGCGACATCGCCTGGTATCTGGACGGCGTGCTCGACCGCCGCGAAGGCGGCACCGAGATCGTGGGCGGCGTGCACAAGTGGGTGATCGACTGCAACTGGAAATTCCCGGCCGAGCAGTTCGCGAGCGACCAGTATCACGCGCTCTTCACGCACGCTTCCGCAATCGAAGTGCTCGGCGCGAAGGAAGGCGCAGCGGACAAGGCGCTCGGCGCGGGCCAGACGGCGCGCCCCGTCTGGGAGACCGCGAAGGATGCGCTGCAGTACGGTCAGGCCGGCCACGGCAGCGGCTTCTTCTTTACCGAGCAGCCCGACGCGAACGTGTGGGTGGACGGCGAAGTCTCGCAGTACTTCCGCGATACCTATGCCGAAGCCGAAGCGCGT
Source organism: Paraburkholderia sp. JHI2823 (assembly GCF_038900695.1). NCBI lineage: Bacteria > Pseudomonadati > Pseudomonadota > Betaproteobacteria > Burkholderiales > Burkholderiaceae > Paraburkholderia > Paraburkholderia sp. JHI2823. The sequence continues at coordinate 153,897 of NZ_JAYMRY010000005.1, forward strand.
CTGGGCAAGGTTCGCGCGATGCGGCTTGCGGGTCACAACAACATGTTCCCCACGCTTTCGTGGCTCAACGGCACCGCCACGCTGCGCGTGTGGCACCCGCGCGGCCCGAACCAGGTGGAAGTGTGGGCGTTCTGCATCGCCGACAAGGCAGCCTCGGACGACGTGAAGGCCGCTTTCGAGCGCAGCGCGACGCGTGCCTTCGGTCCCGCGGGATTTCTCGAGCAGGACGACTCGGAAAACTGGGCAGAAGTGCAGAAGGTGCTGCGCGGCAGCCGCGCGCGCAAGACGAAGCTGTGCCTCGAAATGGGCCTCGGCGGCGAGCGCGTGCGCGAAGACGGCATACCTGGCATGACGAACTATATTTTCTCGGAAACGGCGGCGCGCGGCATGTATCGCCGCTGGGCCGACCTGCTGGCATCGCAAACATGGGATGAAGTCAACGAGCGCACTGCGCGCTACGAAGCGGAGGTGCTGAAATGAGCGAAGTCGCTGAACTCGCCGCGCAGGTCACCCCGGTGCGGGCAAGTTTCGAACTGCATCACGAGATCGAGCAGTTTCTCTACGAAGAGGCGGCGCTACTCGACGAATGGCGCTTTCGCGCCTGGCTCGACCTGATGTCGAAGGATATCCGCTACACGATGCGAACCACGGTGAACGCGCAAACACGCGACCGGCGGCGCGGCGTGCAGCCGCCCACGACGTGGATCTTCAACGACACGCATTTTCAGCTCGAACGCCGCGTGGCGCGCCTCGAAACCGGCATGGCGTGGGCCGAGGAGCCGCCTTCGCGCACGCGCCATCTGGTCACGAACCTGCGCGTGCAGACGACCGAAGCCCCCGACGAATTCGAGGCACGCGTGAACTATCTGCTCTACCGCTCACAGAAGGAGCGCGACGAGACCTTCTACGTGGGCCGCCGCATCGACCGCGTGCGCCGCGTGGAAGCCCCGCAAGGCTGGCAGGTGTGCCGCCGCGAGATCACGCTGGACCAGGCGGTGCTCACTTCCCATAACCTGAGTGTGCTTTTCTGATCATGACCCGTATTTTTGTCTGCCAGGACGATGCGTTGTCCGATGGCGAAGCGATCAAAGTGGACGGCCCGTCCGCCGCGATCGCCGTGTTCAAGGTGAACGGCGAGATTTTCGCACTGAACGATCGATGCTCGCATGGTAATGCTTCGATGTCCGAAGGATATATCGAGGAGGACGGCACCGTGGAATGTCCCCTTCATGCCGCGCGCTTCTGCCTCAAGACCGGCGCGGCGCTGTGCCAGCCCGCGACCGAGCCCCTCAAGACATTCCCCGTCGCGCTCATGGACGGCGCGGTGTACGTCGACGTGCCGGAGGCCGCGTGATGGCTCAGTCCAGGGGTTGGCTCGACGATGAAGTCGCGCTCATCACGGGCGGCGGTTCGGGACTCGGTCTCGCGCTCGTCGAACGCTTTCTCGACGAAGGCGCGCGCGTGGCCGTGCTCGAACGCTCGGCGGAGAAAGTCGCCGCGCTGCGCGAACGCTTCGACGCACAACGCGTGATCGCCGTGCAGGGCGACGTCACCTCGTACGCCGATAACGAACGGGCCGTGTGCGCCGCCGTCGAGGCATTCGGCAAGCTCGATACCTTCGTCGGCAACGCGGCGATCTGGGATCACGCGTCGAGCCTCGTCGATCTCACGCCCGAGCAGCTCGACAGCGGCTATGAGGAGCTTTTTTCGATCAACGTAAAGGGATATCTGCTCGGCGCGAAGGCGGCCGCGCGCGCGCTCATCGCGAGCGAAGGCAGCATGATCTTCACGCTCTCGAATTCGTCGTTCTATCCGGGCGGCGGCGGTCCTTTGTACACGGCGAGCAAGCATGCAGCCGTGGGCATTATCCGCCAGCTCGCCTACGAACTCGCGCCGAAGGTGCGCGTGAACGGCGTCGGACCTTGCGGGATGGCGAGCGACCTGCGCGGCCCCGTTTCGCTCGGCCAGCAGGATCTGCGCATCATGGACTCGCGCTCGCCCGAAGCGATCGCCGGCATCCTGCCGCTGCAGTTCTTCCCCCAGCCGGCCGATTTCACTGGGCCCTACGTGATGCTCGCCTCGCGCGCCAACAATCGCGTGCTGAGCGGCGTGATGATCAACGCGGACGCCGGGCTCGGCATTCGCGGCATCCGTCACGCGGCCGGTGGCTTGCATCTATAACGGGAAAGCATCATGAATGCCGGGACCATTGTCATCGTCGGCGCGGGCCAGGCCGGCGCGCTCGCCGCCGCCGAACTGCGCCAGCAAGGCTACGCGGGCCGCGTCGTCCTGATCGGCGAAGAAGCGCACGCGCCCTATGAAAGGCCGCCCCTTTCCAAAGACGTGCTGCTCCATCCGCAAACGGCGCGCTGGGCCATTCACGGCGAAGGCTTCTATGCGGAGCAAAACATCGAACTGATGCTCGGCGTGGCCGTAACGGCGCTCGACGCCCAGGCGCGCTCCGTCACGCTCGCGACCGGCGAATCGATTGTCTTCGACGAACTGCTGCTCGCCACGGGCGCACGCGTGCGCCGCCTGCCGATGCTCGATGCACTTGGCGGTCCCCACGAATGCGTCCACACGCTGCGCACGCTGGACGACGCTCAGCGACTTCAGTCCGTGCTGCAAGAGGGAAAGCGCGTGCTGCTGGTGGGCGCGGGCGTGATCGGCCTCGAACTGGCTTCGAGTGCGGTCGATCTCGGCGCGCAGGTCACGGTGATCGAGCAGGCAGAGCGCGCCATGGCACGCTGCGCCCCGCCTTTGCTAACCGCGCACCTATGTGACGTGCATCGCGCGCGCGGGGTGGCGCTGCATCTGGGCTCGCCGCTCGCGTCGGCCACGCGCGAAAACGGCGAGATCGTGCTGACGCTCGAAGACGGCACGCGCCTCGCTGGCGACGCGGTGATCTACGGCATCGGCGTCGAGCCGGAAACCACGCTCGCCCGCGCGGCGGGCCTGCACGTGGACAACGGCATCGTGATCGACGCGCTGTGCCGCACTTCGCACGCGCACATCTACGCGGCCGGCGACGCCGCCAGCCAGCGAGATGCTGCGAGCGGCCGCCCGCGGCGCCGCGAAACCTGGGAAAACGCAAATCGCCAGGCGCAGACAGCGGCGCGCACGATGCTCGGCGTCGCCGCAGAAGCCCACGAAGCCGACTGGTTCTGGACCGACCAATGCGGTCTCAACATCCAGTTCGCGGGCGACATGGCCGCGCCCGAGTGGCTCGCGCGCGGCTCGCTGGAAGCGCCGCCCTGCGTGCTTTTCGGTCTCGATGGCGAAGGCGCGCTCGTGGGCGCGATCACGGTCAATCAAGGCCGCGACATGCGCAGCCTGAAGGCATTGATCGGCAAACGCGCGCGCATTGCACGCGAAACGCTTGCCGATCCTGCGCAGAATCTGCGCAATCTCGCCCGCGAATTTGCCTAGCGGCGCGCCCGCAAGCACGCCGTTTCACCGGATTGCGCAAAAGCGCTTGCAAGCGCGCGCGAGTGTCTCTATAATTCGCGCCTCGACAGGCTCGTAGCTCAGTTGGTTAGAGCACCACCTTGACATGGTGGGGGTCGTTGGTTCGAATCCAATCGAGCCTACCAACGAATATTCAGTGAATACGCAGTAAAGAAGTGGTACCCTGCAGCAACTTGTGAATGACGCATTCCCTCGCGGGTCTGCGTCATTTTCTTTTGGTGCGTTCGCTTGCGTTGCGCTGGCGCGTCCTGGCAGTCGGCGAGCGGCTGGCGAAAGAAAGTTGTGTTCGCAACGAGATGAAACGGCGAGAGCCGCGCGGCTCAGGCCAGCGCCGGTGCGCTCGCGCGGACGGCCTTCGCGCCGGCAACGGTATGCGCAGGACGCCCGGCCGCCTGCCCCGCGCTGCCGAGGTTGAACACCGCCACGGCGTCGCGCAGCACATCGGCCTGCGATTCGAGTGATTGCGCAGCCGCCGCCGCTTCTTCCACGAGCGCCGCGTTGCGCTGCGTGACCTCGTCGATCTGCGCGATCGCGCGGTTCACATGCTCGATGCCGTCGCTCTGCTCGTGCGTGGCGGTCTCGATATCGCTCATGATCCCGCTCACGCGCGCCACGGCACTGCGCGCCTCGTCCATCGTGCGGCGCGCGTCCTCCACGAGGCGGGCTCCCGCGCCGACCGTCGCCGCCGAGGCGGCGATCAACTCCTTGATCTCCTTGGCCGCCGTGCCCGAGCGCTGCGCGAGGCTGCGCACCTCGCTCGCCACCACCGCGAAGCCGCGCCCCTGTTCGCCCGCGCGCGCCGCCTCCACGGCCGCGTTGAGCGCGAGGATGTTGGTCTGGAAGGCAATGCCTTCGATGATGCCGGTGATTTCCTCCACCTTCTGCGACGAGGCCGTGATGTCGCTCATCGTCGCGTTCACGCGGGCCACGACGTCGGCGCCGCGCGTGACCGTTTCGAGCGCGGTCTGGGCGAGTCCGCTGGCCTCCTTCGCGCCATCCGTGTTCTGGCGCACCGCCGCCGAAAGCTCCTCGATGCTCGCCGCCGTTTCCTCCAGCGCCGCAGCCTGTTGCGCCGTGCGGTCCGAGAGATCGACGTTGCCCGAGGCGATCTGTTTCGCGCCCTGCGTGATTTCGTGCGTGCTGCCGCGCACGCGCGCGACGGTGTTCACGAGGCCGTCGCGCATCGTTTGCAGCGCGCCCAGCAGCTGGCCCATTTCGTTGTTCGAGCGCACTTTCACCTCCACGGTCAGGTCTCCCGCGGCAATGCGCTCGAAGTGGCGAATCGCATGGTTGACCGGCTTGACCACGGCCGCGGCGAGCCCCACGCGTGCGATCACGCCGATCGCCACGCCCACCACGGCGATCACGCCGAACACGATGAGCGAAAGGCGAAAGCGCTGCGTGGCGGTGTCGGCGTCGCGCTGCTGACGCGCGCCCTGCCAGGCCTCGAGCGCGTCGATCGCCTTCGCGTAGACACCGTAGTAGCGGTCGGCGGTTTCGCCCTGGATCGTGCGGAAGGTGTTGAAGTCGTTGTCGACGAGCGCCTTGTACTCGGGCTCGATCGCCTGCGATACGAGCGCTTCGCGGGCGCTGCTCACGGCCTGCGCGAGGCGCGCCTCTTCGGGATCGTCGAATGGACCGGCGCTGTAACGCGCGAACTCCTTGTTCGAATCCACGAGCACCTTGTGCGCGGCTTCGAGCAAGCCGTCGGTGGATTTGCCGACGCTGAAGAGTGTCTCGTAGCCGCCGAGCGCCAGGCGCACCTGGAGCAGCCGCTCGGAGCTGGACTTGAGCGCATCGATCGACTGCGCGCCGCGCTGGGCGTCGTGCAGGCTGTCGTTGGTGAGCTTGAGCGCACCATACGACACGCCGATCACCGTCAGCAGAAACGCGACGAAGATGCCGATGACGAGCGTAAGCCCACGGCGAATGGTGATGTTTCCGAGCATGACGTCTCCGTAGCGTTTTTGTTCTTCAGCCGATGCGAACCGGCGCGGCGCGACCTACGCGGCCCGACCTACGCGGCCCGGCCTGCGCGGCGCGTCGCAACTTCGCACCTCGTTTCGGCTATCGGCAAACGGCGGGCGCCGCCGCATAGGGAGAATCCATGACGCCGAGGGCTACGCGGGTTCGGGTGGCACTCGCTCTCGATACGCGCGGGGAGCGCCAGAGCGGTCGTTCAAACCTGATAACACTCGGGGTGGGTTGCCGCCGGAACATCCGGGACATCCGGGACATAACGGGGAAGCTCCGCGAACAAGCTCACGCGGCGGAGTATCTGCCAGAACACCTGCTCGAACGAGCGCTCACGCTCGGCCTGACTCATGCCTTCGGCGAGCGGATCGGGGAAGTCCCATTTGCAGAACAAGGGAGTACCGGGGAAGGCTGGCGCATGGTACTCGTCGAGACGGTGATCGAGTGCGACGATGATGTCCATCTGAGGAGCCCACTTCCCGGTAAATTCAAGCCAGCTTTTCGGGCCGAGCACATTCAGATGGGACACGCCATGTCGAAGCTGGGCAACCGCCAACGGATGCACTCGCTCATCGGGCCTGTCACCGGCACTGAATGCGTTGAAGCGATCGCCCGCAAGCTCGCGCAAAAACGCCTCAGCCATGATGCTACGTGCTGAATTCTCCCGGCAGAGAAACAGCACGTTATATTTTCTGCTCACCTGCTTTCCCCGTGCGGTGCGTTCTGGCTATTGGCTCTTCCTGATGATGCTATGTTGCACAACTATCGTCTCGGCTCGATACCCGCTGCGCTCCTAAGCCGTTGCAGGCCGTTTTTGCAGTTCGATTTTCAAAGCCGCATCGTAAGCGGCCACTTTTGGGTGGTCAGCTTGCTATCGGCCATACGGCGAAAAACTTGAGAGGAGCCCGTAATTCAGGCCCGGAACGGGAACCGACCCGGCCAGGTGATGGCAATGGCGCGCACGGCCGGCCGCCGGCGCATAGAACAGCTCACGAATATTGAAGAACGCTTGCGGGCGCGCTGGCGAGAGACCTGGCGGCGCGATACTCGGCGAAGGCAACAGGGCGCAACGGGGTCGCACGGCATCAGAGGTCGACGAGCACGGAGTCGCCTCGCACTGCTTCGATCCCGAACCCTGGAAGCCCAGCCCAACTAGACCAGGCGCCCTGCCTGAAGGTCAGCGAACGCTTCGGCTATTTCGCTATCGGTATTCATCACGAACGGGCCGCCGAAGGCGACGGGCTCATCGATCGGCGCACTCAGCCATCAATAGAAACGGACCGTTCGCAGTGACATGGCAGGGGTCGATGACAAGGCGTGCGGCATGGTTGCGGCCACGCACTTGCCTCGCGCCTGCTGTTTCGACTCGATCGATCAGCAACACGGTTCACCTGTCTCCTGCCGCGGCCGCCTGCCCGTTGCCGGTCTCGTGCGTGAGAACATCGGCTTTCGGCACACCCAGCGCCTTACGAAACTTAGGTACCAGCATATGCGCGGATTTGGCCAACCGGTTGAGCCATCCGGCCGTGACCAATCCCAGTCCCGGCAAATGCGCCACGCCCGCCCGGCTTCCGAGCGTGACGACCATCGTGGGATCGTTTGTTTTCGGCTTGTACTGCTTGAGCCGATCCGAACGCCCTTCGAGCACCGACCGGATGTTGGCTTCAGCCACTTTGACCTGACCTTGCACGTGCCAGGCCATCTTGTTTTCCGCAAGGTCGGTGATATCGCCGATAGCGAACACGCTGCTTTGCCCGCTAACGCGCAAGGACCGATCGACCTTGATTCGTCCCGCGGAATCCAGCAATTCGGGATGCTGCGCCCGCATAAACGCAGTGTTGGGCTGCCCGCCGATGCACCACAAGAGAAGATCATAGGAAAGCGTGCGACCGCGATCGGTTGTGGCTTCTCCCCCAGGACCGAACAAGTCGTCGGCAGGCTGGCGTCCCACCAGGCGCTCATTGACGATGACCGCTACGCCTCGTCCGGCCAACACCCGTTGCGCGTGCGCGGCCAGCTTCGGCGAGGTCCCCCCAAGAATTCGCGGCCCTGCCTCCAGCACGGTTAGCCGTTTGTCAGGAAACGTCTCGCTGATTTCCCCCGCGACCTCGATCCCGATCGGGCCACCGCCGACGATCAAGACGTTACGTGCCTGCAGCAGGCGGAGATGGAAGCGGCGATAGAAGGCCTTGCGCTCATCGAGCGTGCCCCCTTCAGAGCGCATCAGCGGATTCGAAAAGCGGCTGCCGGTCGCCAGAACGCTCACGTCGCCCGACAATACCGACGTGCGGCCATCCAGCTCTTGCACTTTTGCGCCATCAGGGGACCACTCGATCAGCCGCCCGCGAACATGCCTGACCGTCGGCAGCGCAGCCGAAAACGGGATGGTCGCCGGCTCGGCGAAGTCCGGGGCAACGAGGCTGCGCGGCGCCGACATGGGCACTTCGAAGTAGTCGAGCGGGTCCACGAGCGTAACCTGATAATCCCGGCCAAGCCGGCGAGCCAGCGTCGCGCCAGCGACCCCGCCGCCGAAGATGACAACGGTTCTGGAAGAAAGCGACATGGGAGATCCTCTATTGCCAATGGGCACGCGCGCCGACTGCAAGGCGGCGCTCTGTACACGTGTTGGTCACTTTTGGTAACCTGGTAACGGTACAGTACTGGGCAGGACACTGACAAGAAGGCACATGAATGTTACCGACCCGGAAAATTCGCTCGGGCAAGCAGCCAGCCGCAAAGCAGGCCACGCAGCGTGGCAGATCCCTGCCGGCGCTGACTCAGCAGCACGCGGGCTCGCTGGAAAGTTCGGATTGCCAGGCAGTGGGCGCGGTGCTCTCGCGTATCGGCGACAAGTGGAGCGTGCTCGTCGTCATGCAGCTGGCTGACGGGCCTCGTCGCTTCAATGAGTTGAAAAGAGCGATCGGCGGCATCTCGCAGCGCATGCTGACGCTGACTTTGCGCGGACTGGAGCGTGACGGAATGATTACGCGCACCGTATTCGAAACCGTGCCGCCGAGGGTCGATTATTCGCTGACTGAACTGGGTCAGTCATTGAGGTCGCCTGTCGAAGCGCTTGGCATGTGGGCGTTCGAGCATCTTCCCGCGATCGAGAAAGCGAGGCAGGCCTTCGATATCCGGCACGGACCCGATAAAAGCACTTGATGGAGAGGCTTGGCAGGCGAGGCCCGGCGCGTCGTCGCGTCGTGGGCAGCTTCGAACGGGGCCTTGCAGTACGGCTTTCGGCAAAGGGCAAGGCGTTGCGCCTTGCCCTTTCTACACGATCCGGCGCGATCCGGCGCTTTTGACTCCGAACGCCGTCGGTGGCCTAGATGTTCAGGCGCGAGACCTTGGTGCCCTCCAGCGAAACATCGGCCATCAACCCTGCGTTGGTGAGCACGAAGACTTCCACCGGATGCGTGGCCGTATTGGTGTCGACCACGCCGTTCGCGCCCACGGTCACGAGCGCGACCGAAGCGTCGGCGCCCGCTGACCAGCCATCCGTCGCGCGGAATTTGTCGAGCGCGTCCTGCGTCATGAAGGCAAAGATCAGCGCCTTCGACTGGGCGCCGGCCGTCAGCCCGAGCGAGCCGGAGACGGTGCTGTAGTAGCCCACCGTCGCGCCTCCCACGCGCAGCGCGCCCTCGCCATACTGGCCGCCGACGATGAAGCCGGCCTGGAGCACCTCCGGGAACACCAGCACGCCGCGCGACTTCGCGATGAGTTCGTGCGAGCCCTTCACGGTCGAGAAGAGCCGCGACAGCGTGCCGTCCACCGACGCGTCGATCGACTGCCGCTTGGACATATTCGTCGCGGCCGTCGGCTTGGAACCTGTCGTCGTGCTGCAGCCTGCGAGCGTGAGACCGCCCGAGGCGAGCGTCACCGCTGCCGTAAGCATGAAGTTGCGTCGTTGCATTTGGTTATCTCCACACGAGTGAGAGTGCGGGGAAGTCACAGCAAATCCCATGCCCGACCTCTCCGCGTCAGTTGGCCGAAGCCCGCTTCGGGCGAGACAGCCCCGTCGCCGTGGCCTGATTGTGCCCGAATAAGGTGTGGCGCGTTCGTTAGATAACAACGGAGGTCATTGACGACGGTCAGGGTACGTGCGAAGGGCTCGCGCTCAAATGCATGCGCACGAATCCCACGTGCTCGCGCAGCACGTAGAACGCATCGGCATAGGCGAGCGGCATGCGCAAGGTGTTGAGCGAGCGTTCGATCTCGTCGAGCTCTTCGAGGAGCGCGCGCCGCTGTTCTTCGCTCTTGTGCTTGAGCGCGTCGCGCTCGATGGCGATGAGCGCGCCGTAGTAGCGATAGATGCGCGAACGCACGCGCCATCGATACAGCGCGGGTATGGCGCGCAACGCCGGAATCACCAGCACCGCCAGCGGCAACAGCAGCACGAGAAGGCGGTCCGTCACGCTCGCGAGCCAGAACGGCAGCGCGCGATAAAGAAAGCTCTTGCCCGACTTGTAGTAGCGCGTGGCGTCCTCGCTGATGCGAAAGTCGTGCACGGCCGGGCTCGGAAACTCGCCCTCGCGCTGCATGAGTCCGGGCTTGCCGTTCACCTCGCCCGCCGCCTCGATGAGCAAATCGGAAAGCGCGGGATGCAGCGTGTCGCGCGCCACCAGTTGCACGGTCGGACCGATCAGATGCACCGTTTCGGGCGGCTGGCGCCGGCGCAGGTCGAGCACGCCGGGCGGCAGGTCGATGTTCTCGAGAAAGGGAAAGAGCCGTGTATAGGCGGACGCTTCATCGAAGCTCATCACCGAGATGCCGGGGATGTCGAGCAGACGCAGCATCAACCCGCGCGTGGTGGAGTCGCCGCTCAGCATGGCGGCTTCCACCCTGCCTGAGACGAGCGCCGTGGCGGCTTCCATGCCGTCGAGCGGGAGGAAGGTGGAGTCGCCGCCCGGGTCGAGGCCGTTCGCGGCGAGCAGCTTGAGCGCGAGTTCGCGCGTGCCGCTGCCGACGCGCCCAATGGCGATGCGCATGCCGTCGAGCTGGGCGAGCCGCGTGAGACCCGAGCCGTGATAGAACACGACGATGGGCACATAGGCCACGCTGCCGAGCGACATGAGCGAGTGCGTGTCCATGCCCTCGGCCACGCCGCCCTGCACGAACGCGAGGTCCACGCGTTCCTTGGGATCGAGCAGGCGCTGCAGGTTCTGCACCGAGCCGTCCGATTCGAGGATCCTGAGCTTCACGCCGTTGCGCGCGAGGATCGTGCGGTAGGCCTCGGCCATTTGCATGAACGAGCTGTCGGCGGGCCCGGCGCTGATCGTGATCGTATGGGGCGGCGCCGGGTCGACGAGCCAGAACACCACGCCGATGACCGCCGCGCAGAACGCCGCCACCGGCAGCGCAGTCATGACGATATCGCGCCAGGCCGGGTGCGCGTGGTCTCGCAGGAAATTGGGCGGCGGCGGTCGATGTCGTCTCATGGGGCGGCATTCAGTCAGACTGCTGGAGATCCCATGATGCCATTTTCGCGACAGATCTGATGACTGATCTGGCCGCCTTGTCTGGTGAGCTTCTGTAGGGAGCTTGTGTGGTGAGCTTCTGTGGTGGACTGGTGAACGCCCGATGGACGCAGGTCGTCTGGTGGCCGGCTTCAGCCGCCTGCGGCCTTCGTGAGCGCGAACAGTTCGGCGCGCAGCGCCTTCGCGCGGTCGCGCTTCATGTGCTGCTCGAACTCGGCCTGCGCGTCGAGCCACAGCGCATGCGCCTTCTCGTAGCGGCGCGCGCCCGCCGCCGACAGCCGGTAAACGAGCGTGCGCGTGTCGTGTTCGGCCGCCGCCGTGAGCACGAGGCCATCGCGCTGCAGCGGCTGCAACGCACGCACGAGCGTGGTGCGGTCCATCACGAGGTCGTCGGAGAGTTCGGCGGCCGTGGCGTCGGGCCGGTTCGCGAGGCGCGAGAGGATCGTGAACTGCGCGGCGGTCACGTCGGCCTGCGAAAGGTGGCGCTCGTAGAGCTGCGTGACGAAGCGCGCCGCCTGGCGCAGCGCAAAACAGTTGCATTCCTCGCGCGTTATGCGCTTCGTCATCGTCGTCATTTCCGCTTCGCTCCTCGTTCGAGCCGCCAGAGGCGGCTCGCGCATCATACTTTCTCGAGGGCGAGCGCGATACCCTGGCCGCCGCCGATGCAAAGCGTCACGACGCCGCGGCGCAGCCCGTCGCGCTGCATCGACCACGCAAGGCGCGTCGTCAGGATCGCGCCCGTCGCGCCGATCGGATGGCCATGCGCGATCGCGCCGCCCTCCACGTTCACGATGTCGTCGGGGATGCCCAGTTGCTTCATGACCGCGAGGGGCACCGCCGCGAAGGCCTCGTTGATCTCGAAGCGATCCACGTCGCCGAGGGACCAGCCCGCGCGCCGCAACGCGAGCTGCACGGCGGGCACGGGACCGAGGCCGAACAGGCCCGGCTCCACGGCCGCCACGCCCCACGCCACGAGCTTCACCATCGGCGCCAGGCCCTCGGCTTCGGCGAAGCCGCGCTCGGCCACGAGCATCGCGCTCGCCGCGCTGTTCAGGCCCGGCGCATTGCCCGCCGTGATCGTGCCGTCCGGGCGAAACGCGGGACGCAGCCTGGCGAGCCCTTCGAGCGTCGTGTCGGGGCGCGGCGCTTCGTCGGTGTCGATGCGCTCCATGCCCTTCTTGCCCTTCACCTCCACCGCGACGATTTCTTCCTTGAAACGCCCCGCCGCTTGCGCGGCCGCGAAGCGCTGCTGCGAACGCGCGGCCCAGCTGTCCTGCTCCTCGCGCGTGAGCGCGGCCTGCGTCACGAGGTCTTCGGTATGCCAGCCCGAATGCTGGCCCGAAAAGGCATCGACGAGACCGTCACGCAGCATGCTGTCGTGAATCTCGGCGTTGCCCATGCGGTAGCCCCAGCGGCCGCCGTCCAGCAGGTAAGGCGCGCGGTCCATGTTCTCCATGCCGCCCGCGAGCGCGACGTCGGCGAGGCCCAGCATCACTTCCTGCGCCGCGCTCGCGACCGCCTGCGCGCCCGAGCCGCACACGCGATTGACGGTGAGCGCGGGCACCTGCACCGGCACGCCGCCGCCCAGTTCCGCCTGGCGCGCGGGATTCATCTTGTTGCCCGCCTGGATCACGTTGCCGAGCACCACGGAGCCGAGCCGGGCCGGATCGAGCTTCGCGCGCGCGAGCGTTTCGCGCACCGCCGCCGCGCCAAGCTCCGTGGCGGGAATGCCCTTGAACCCGCCGTTGTAACCGCCGATCGCCGTGCGCACCGGCTGGCATAGAACGATTTCGCGCGTGCTCAGTTTAGTCATCGTCACTTCTCCTTTGATGTCCACGATTCGATTCTATGTATGCATATGCACACTTTCAACCGGTTTTGTGGAAGAGGCGCTCGCGTGCGCTGGCACGATCGATGTCGTCGGCGCACGCCGGGCGCGTTGAAAAACCATCAAATTGCCGGGGCGGCTGGGAAATCGACTTCCGTGTCGTTGATGCGGTTCACGAGATTCGTGAACGTGATCGACGTCACCGCGAGCGCGATTTCGACGATCTGGCGTTCCGTGTAGCCCGCCTCGCGAATCGCGTTCACCTCCCCTTCCAGCAGCGTGCCCTGCGTGGTCACGAGCACGCGCACGAAACGCACGAGCGCGTCGCGCTTCGCATCGCCGCTCGGCTCGCCCGCGCGAACCGCCTTCATGGCTTCCGGCGTCAGGCCCGCGAACTTGCCCATCAGGGTGTGCGCGGCAACACAGTAGTCACAGCCGGCCGCTTCGCTCACCGCGAGCTTGATCGCTTCGAGGTCGGACTTCGAAAGTGTGCCCGCGCCGATCACGGCCTCGACGGAAAGCAACGCGCCGAGCGCTTCGGGGCTATGCGTGCCGATGGTGGCGTACGCGTTGGGGACCTTGCCCACGGCCTTGTGGATCTTCGCGAAGATCTCGGCGGCGGCGCCGGTGGCGGCTTCAGGCTTGATGGCGGAAAGACGGGACATGTTCTGCTCCTTTGAACGTTGCGTGGGTTCGCGTATGGGTGTCGGCATCGCGGTGCCATCGTCGATGGCATGGACGCAGTCTAGTCGCGCATCGCTGCGCTTTTAATGCCAGAATGGCGCGTCTTCATGCTCGATCGTCTCACCTGCCCATCATGGATCTGCTGAGTCGTCTTCTCGCGCTGATGCCCGTTGCCGGGCGCCTCGACGTGCGCTGCCATTTCGGCGCGCCCTGGCGCATCGACCAGCCCGGCACGGGGCCGCGCGAGATCCGCTACCACGTGCTGCTCGAGGGGCGCGCGATCGTGGAAGACGCCCATGGGCCGCCCCTCGCGCTGCATGCCGGCGACATCGTGCTGTTTCCTTCCGGCAGCGCGCACGTGCTGCACGACGGCAGCGGCGCGGCGCCCGCGGCCGTCGATCGGCGCATGGAGAACGGCGTCGCCCTGGATACCAATACGGGCGACGGCGCAAGCGCCGACGTGCTGTGCGGCAGCTTCCTGCTGCCCGCCGTGCCGCAACGCCTGCTGCGCGAGAACCTGCCCGAGCGCCTCGTCGTACACAGCGCGCGCGACGGCGCGCAAGCCCCCGAGCGGCTCGTGCGCCTGATCGCGCTTCTGCGCGACGAAGCGTATGAGGCGGCGCCGGGCAGCGAGTCGCTCGTGAACCATCTCTCGGGCGCGCTCTTTGGCCTCACGCTGCGCTATGCGAGCGCCGGCGACGCCCCGCCGCGCGGCCTGCTCGCGCTCGCGCAGCGCCCGCGCCTGCAACCCGCCATCGACGCCATGTTCGAAGCGCCCGGCAAGCCGTGGACGCTGCCCGAGCTGGCGCAGCTTTGCCACATGTCGCGCGCCACTTTCGCGCGGCATTTCGACGACGCCATCGGGCGCTCCGCCGCCGAAGTGCTCACCGATATCCGCATGACGCTCGCGGGCCGCATGCTCGCGCAAGGCAACCAGAGCGTGGCCGAGATCGGCGAATTCGTGGGCTACCAGTCGGACGCCGCGTTCCAGCGCGGCTTTAAGCGCCATGTCGGCATGACGCCCGCGCAGTGGCGCTCGCTTGCGCGCGAGACGGCGCCGGGCGCCTGAAGCCAAGGTCGTCGCTTCCAGCATGGCGGTCAGCCCCCATGCGCGGGCGCGTCTTGCGCCAGCACCACGTCGCCGCTCTGGCTCCATCCGCCGCCCAGCGACCGGTAGAGCGCGACCGCCGCGAGCGCATGCTCGCGCTGCGCGTCGTTGAGCAGGTCCTGATCGGCGAGCAAGGTTTGCTGCGCGCTCAGCACGTCGAGAAAGTCCGTGGCCCCGCCCTTGTAGAGCTGGTTGGCGAGCTTGAGCGATTGCGCCGACGAAGCCAGCGCGTCGTTGAGCTGCTGCGTCTGCCCCGCCGTGCTCACGAGGTCGCTGCGGCTGTCCTCCACTTCGCGCAACGCCTGCAGCATCGTCTGCTGAAGATTCAGCTGCGATTCGCGCATGCGGCTCTCGCTCTGGTCGATCTCGGCCGTGATGCGGCCCGCGTTGAAGATCGGGCTCGTCGCACCGATCGCCGCGCTGAAGAGGTTGTCCGTGAGCGTGGGCATGCCGAGATACGACGCCGCGAGAATGCCGTCCGTGAGATTGAGCGTGAACTTCGGATAGCGCTCCGCGCGCGCCACGCCCACTTCCGCCGCGCACTGCTGGACAGTGGCGTAAGCGGCCTGCACGTCGGGGCGGCGCAGCAGCGCTTCCGAGGGCAGCGTCTGCGGCACGCTCGCAGGCACGCCGGGAATGGGCGCGGCCTGCGCGAGCGCGAGCTGGGCGACGTTCTCCGGTGTGCGCCCGGTGTATACCGCGATCAGATTCAACTGATGATCGATGCTCGACTGCGCACGCGGGATGCGCGCTTGCAGTTCGCTCAGCTGTGTTTGGGCGCGCGCCACGTCGAGTTGCGTGGAAAGACCGTATTTCAGGCGGTCTTGCGTGAGCAGCAAGGTGCGCTTGCGAATCTCCAGGTTGTCCTGAAGGATCTTCAGTTCCGCCTGTGCATAGCGCAGATCGACATACGCCGAGGCCGTATCCGCGGCCAGCGCGAGGCGCACCGCATCGAGCGCATGCTTCTGGCCGACGAGGTTCGCCTGCGCCGCCAGCAGGTCGAGCCGCTCGCCGCCGAACACGTCCGGCGACCAGCTCAGCGCGAGCCCCGCGCCTGCTTCCTTCACGTAGCCGAGCGGCGGCGGCGTGTTCTGCCGCCTGTAGGTGGCTTGTGCCGTGAAATCGAGTTGCGGCAGCAACGCCGCATGCTTTTGCGTGGTGATCGATTGCGCCTGCTTCACGCGCTCGGCGGCGGCCTGCAGATCGAGGTTGCCTTCGAGCACCGTGGCGAGCAGCGCGTCGAGCGTCGGATCGCCGAACTGCGCCCACCAGGCGCGCGCTTCGATGGCGTTGCGCGGCGCGTCGATGCGCCACGCCGCTGGCGCCGTTTCGTGGACCGTGGCGGGCAGATCCGGGTGCTGCGCGGGCTGCACCGCGCAGGCCGCCAGCACGGCGGCAGAAAGCATCGAGAGTACGAGGCGCATGGGGTTCGACGAGCGTTCAGGGGTGTGCGGGGTTTGCATGAAGCACCTCAATGTGCGTCGGGCGGCGGGCCGCCGAGCGAGATCGGTTTCGAAAACGCCACGCACGCAATGGCGACCACGAAGCAAAGCGAGAGCAGGTAGAACGTGTCGGAAAACGTCATCACGAGCGCCTCGCGCAGCACCAGCGCATGCAGTTGCGCGAGCCCGGCTTCGGCGGCATCGACCGCGTTGCCCGCCACCGACGACCAGTACGCGGTGCGGCCCGCGAGCAGCAACTGCACCTGCGGCACGCCTTCGGTCACGCTTTCGTTCAGGCGCAGATAGTGGAAGTTGAGCCGGTCGTTGAGCATCGTCGCGCTCACCGCAATGCCGATCGCGCCGCCCAGATTGCGCATGAGGTTGAAGAGGCCGCTGGCCGACTTGAGCCGCGAGGGCGGCAGCGAGCCTAGCGACATCGTCACGATGGGCGGAATGGCGAACTGCTGGCCAATGCCGCGCAGCGCCTGCGGCACGAGGAATTGCTGCCAGCCCCAGTCGTGCGTGAGCGGCACGTACAGATAGCAGCCAAGGCCAAAGCAGACGAGGCCGAACAGCAGCAGCGCGCGCATGCTGAAATAGCGTGTGGCGAAGGCATAGACGCCGAGCGCGAGCAACTGGAACACGCCCACGGAAAGCAGCGACAAGCCGATTTGCAGCGAGCTGTAGCCGCGCACTTCGGCGAGAAAGAGCGGCGTGAGATAGACGGCCACGAAAATGCCGATGCCGGTTACGAACGAGAGCAGGCTGCCAATGCCGAAATTGCGCACGAGCAGCGCGCGCAGATCGACGATGGGTTCCTTCGCCGTGAGCGCATGCACGATGAAGAGAAAGCCGCAGATCGCCGAAATCCAGGTACACGCGACGATCACGTCGTCGCCGAACCAGTTCTTGCGCGGACCTTCCTCCAGCACGTATTCGAGGCAGCCGAGAAAGCCGCACATGAGCGCGATGCCGAGATAATCGCCACGCTTGAGCAGGGAGAGATCGGGCTTGTCGATATTCACGTACTTCGGCACCAGCGCCGCCACCGCGATGCCCGGCACGAGATTCAGATAGAAGAGCCAGTGCCACGACCATTGATCGGTGATCCACCCGCCGATCACGGGACCGAGCGTGGGTGCGAGCGAAGCGAGCGCGCCGATCGTTGTCGACGCAACGAGACGTTGCTTGCCCGGAAAGAGCACGAAAGCGGTGGTGAAAACGGTGGGGATCATCGCCGCGCCGAGCGCCCCCTGGAGGCCGCGAAACACGATCATCGAGTTGATGTCCCAGGCGAGACCGCACAGCATGCTCGTCACCGTGAAGCCCACCGCGGAGGCGACGAAGAGCCAGCGCGTGGAGAACACCTTGGAGAGCCAGCCCGACATGGGAATCACCATGATCTCGGCGATCAGGTAGGCGGTCTGCACCCACGAAAGTTCGTCCTGGCTCGCGGAAAGCCCCCCGCCGATGTCACGCAGCGACGAAGCGACGATCTGGATGTCCAGCGTAGCCATGAAAAAGCCGATGCACATCAGCGCGAACGCGAAGGCGCGTTGCGCGATCGGCTGCAGATGCGGAGCGAGCGGCTCGTCGGGGTTCGATATTGCGCTCGTCGTGGTCGCGTTCATCGCGGTGGTGTTCATCGCAGTGGCCTCATCAATGCGCTGGCGCGAGATGCACTTTCACGGTCGCCGAAAGACCGGGCCGCAGCGCGTCTTCCAGGCCCGGCGGCACCGGGGCGTCAAGACGAATGCGCACCGGCACGCGCTGCACGATCTTCGTGAAGTTGCCCGTGGCGTTCTCGGGCGGCAGCACGCTGAAGGTCGCGCCCGTGGCCGGCGCCAGGCTCTCCACGGTGCCGTGCAGCGTGCCGGTGGCTGCGTCGAGCGTGACGTCGGCGCGGTCGCCCGCATGCATCTTCTTCAACTGGTCTTCCTTGAAGTTCGCATCCACCCAGAGACCCGTCGCGGGCACCACGGTAAGTAGCGGTGCGCCCACGTTGGCAAGCGTGCCGACACGCGCCGTCCGGTTGCCGATATAGCCGTCCACCGGGGCAGTCAGCGTCGTGTATTCGACGTTTAGCTGTGCCAGGCGCTGGTTGGCCTCTGCTGTCGCGACACGCGCCTGCGCATCGTTGACCTGCGCGGCGAGCACATCGAGCTGGCGCTGCGCCGCCAGCACCGCCGCGCCGCTTTGCGCGACCGAGGCCTGGGCCTTCGCGTAGTCGGAGTCCGCGCGCTCGACCAGCTGGCTCGACACCGCGTCGTCCTTCACCAGCGCGCGGTAGCGCGTCTGGTCCTGGCCACTGCGCGTGAGTTCGGCATTCGAGGCGCGCACTTCGGCCTGGTGCTGGTTGATCACGGCTTCCTGCAGGGCGCGCTTCGCCTGCAACTCGTCGACGGCGGCCCGCGCGCTCGCCAGCTCGGCATTGGCCTGAGCAAGCTTCGCGTCGTAGTCGCGCGAATCGAGCCTCAGCAACACCTGGCCCGCGTGCACGCGCTGGTTGTCCTGCACGGGAATATCGGAGACGAAGCCGCTCACCCGCGGCGCCATGACCGTGACGTTGCCGCCCACGTAGGCGTCGTCGGTGCTTTCGACGAAACGCAGCACGAAAAACCAGTAGCCGGCCGCGGCGGCCAGAACGAGCGCAACCGCGCCCAGCGCGAGTTGCATGCGCGAAATGCGCGAGCGCTCGCGCGCCTGAGCCGGTTCGCCCGCAACGGGAGTGGAAGGACTCGACATGTCGTTTACCTGTGTATATGCACTGATTAAGACAAAAAAACGCCGCAGTATCGAATTCGCGACGCAACCTGCAAAAAGCTAGACGGCCCGTGTGATGCGAAACAGCTCGCGGCGCAGCCACGCGGCGCGTTGCGACCCGAAGCGGCGCTCGAACTCGTCCTGCGCCGCGCGCCAGTGCCCGTGCGCCGCATCGAGCCGCGCGCGGCCCGCCTGCGTGAGCGCGAGGCGGCGGCGCCGCTCGCCGCTGTCCGGCGAATCGGCCACGAGCTCGCCGCGCAGAAGGGGCCGCAAAGCGCGCACGAGCGTGGTCCGCTCCATCACCATCGAGCGCGCCAGCTCCGCCATCGTGAGATTCGATGCCCGGCCGAGCGCGCCCAGAATGCTGTACTGCGTGGGCGTGAGCCCCGCCGCGCTCAGATGCCGCTCGTATAGCTGCGACAGATGCCGCGCGGCCTGGCGAACGGCAAAGCAATCGTCGTGTTCGGGTGACTGGTAGCTGTGCATATGCACAGACTAGACGGCAATCGAACTTCGAACAAGGCTCATGCGTGGCATCACATTATGGCCGAACCGACAACAATCACCCCATTCCTTTCATTTCACCTTCGATTTGACGGGCGCTTCATGCGCCACGTTGTCGAAGAACGCGGTTGCGTGGTCGATGAACGCGCGGACCTTCGCCGGCAAAAGTGTGCGTGTGGTGTAGGCGAGCCGAATCTCGATCTTCATGTCGACGATGGGGTAGTCGTCGAGCAGCGTCACGAGCCTACCCGATTTGAGTTCGTCCCGCGCGAGCGCTGTGGGCACGATGCCGATGCCGAAGCCTTCCAGCACCATCGCGAGATTGAACTCGGGGTTGTTCGAGGTGATCTCGTGGCGCATTGGTACGACGATTTCCTCGTCGCCCGCGCGAAACGTGATGGAGGGCTTGCGCATGGACACCAGCGTCGGGACGAACATATGCCCGGCGAGATCGGCGGGATGCTTCGGCATGGGATGCGTGGCGAGCCAGGCGGGCGTCGTGACGAGCGCGAGCGGAATGCGCTCGAGCAGGCGCGTGACCGTGGACTCGTTGTTGAGCATGAACGGCAGCACGAGGCCGAGGTCGTAGCCGTCCGCGATCAGGTCGACGGGGCGCTCGGTGAGCGTCACGTCGAGCGTCACCTTCGGATGCGCGCGCTTGAAACTCGCGATGAGCGGCACGAGACGGTTGACGGTGGCCGTGGTGTGCGCGACCAGACGCAGCACGCCGCTCGCTTCGCGGGTTTGCACGGTGGCATCGGCCTCTAGTGCGTCGAGGTCGTCGAGCACGCGGCAGCAGCCTTCATAGAAGCGCTCGGCGGCCTCGGTGAGCGACACTGCGCGCGTGCTGCGATGAAAGAGCCGGTTGCCGAAACGTTTTTCGAGCCTCGCGATCGCGCGGGATACCACGGGCGTGGTGACGCTGTGCATGTCCGCGGCGCGTGTGAAGCTGCGCGCCTCGACGACGGAGCGGAAGATCCGCAGGCTGTCGATGTAGTCCATGGTCCTGAGGGCGAATGGGGTTCGTGTAGCTTAACACCGCGAAATGAGACCGGCCCGTGCACGACGATCGACGGCGTTTTGCTCGATGCCCCTGCGCAGCGGCATCGCGCTGCACGATGAAACACCGGCGCGATGCCGACATGCGCCGCGGCAACCGCGTCATGCTGTTGCCCGGCCGTATCGTCAGAACTGCGCGGTGGCCTGTACGCCGACCGTGAATCGCGCGGTCGGGAATCCGCCGGGCTTGTAGATGGGCGTCCCGACGAACAGGTCATAGCTGAAGCCCGCATACTTCGCCGGTACGCCCCCACGGATGCCGATCACCGCGCCGGCGAGCTGGGTGCCTGCGAGGAACGCCGTGCCCGGCCCGAACACATGGCCGTAGTCGATGCCCGCGTAGAGCGTCTGCCCCGTCTGGAACACGGGCCAATGCAGCTCGTTGCGCCAGTAAAAGCCTCGCTCGGCCGCGAGCATCGTGTTGCCGTCGAAGCCGCGCACGGTGTAGCGACTGCCAATGCTCAGGTCATCGATAAAGAACAGCGTGTCGTTGGTGAACTGGCCGTGGGCGGTTCCCACGTAGGCGAAACGCTGCCCGCCGATGGCGAACGGCACCGAGAGGTTCGCGTCGAGCACCGCCATGTGGAAGCGGTAGGTGGGGCCGTTCGGGTACGGGTCCGGCGTCGCGCCGAAACCGCCAACGCCCTGGCGGTAGGCGAGCGTGCCGTCGAACTGCGCCGCGGCAAAGTAGTGGCGGTTGGTCAGGCCAAGCTCGATGAACGTGTTGTTGCGCGCCTGCGTCGGGATCGCCGCATCATCCATGAAGCTGTCGCCGAAGCGCTTCGATAACTGGAACCAGACACCGCTCACGTCGTTCTGGCCGCGGGAGATCACGCGCGCGAGCCGCAACGTCGCCGTTTGCGAATTGCCGCTGGCAACGAATAGATCGCCACCCGTTCCCGCAATGGGTTGGTAGTAGGTGTTCGTGTTACCCGACAGCGTGGCGGCCCAGTAGCCCCAGGGGATCGAGTACGAGCCGTTGAAGCCGTGCGAGCCGAGCGACTTGTTGCCGAACGAGAGGTCCTGGTTCGCGCCGACCGTGAAGATATCGTTCAGCCCGAGCGGGTTGTCGATGCCAAGGCTCACATTGCCTTGCCACTTGCCGGTGGCGTCGGCGCCGGCGTTGTCTACCGAGGCAACGAACGTCCACGGCTTCCTGCGCTTTACGGTCACAACCACGTCACTCTCGCCAGGCGTGTCCGTTGGCTCGATCTGCATGTCGGCGTCCTGGCTGGCGATGCGCTTCATCTGCTCCAAACCCTGCTCGAGATCGCGCAGGTTCAACAGGTCGCCGCTGCGCGTCGGAAAGGCGGACTTCCACGTCCCCCACATCGACGGATCGGCAAGCTTCACCTGACGGACGACGCCAGGAACGAGCGCGAGCCGCAGCGTACCCGATGACAGGTCCTGCTCGGGTAGTAGCGCACGCGTGGTGATATAGCCGCGTGAGAGGATTGCCTGTTGCAGGCCCTTTACGAGCACGTCGATCCCCGCCTTGCCGATGCATTGGCCCTTGTAGTGGTCGAGCCATTCGAGCGCGAAGGCGAACGGGTCTTGTGGCAATGCGGACGCGCGGTGTTTGCGTGCAGAATCGGGGAGCGTGGGCGTAGGTCGTCCCGTTGTTCGTGATACCCGTATTCGAGTTGAGAATGACGTTGCCGCTCGCGGTAGTCTTGCCCGAGAGCGTGATCCGGCCGTCGGCGTTGAGCGTGAAGTCGCCCGCCTGCGCGGCAATCACGCCTTCATTCGAAACACCCACCCCATGCTCGTTACTGGCCAGAAGGATTTTCCCGGCGTACATGCCGCCCAGCTGGCTCACGTCGATCGACACAGAAGACGGCACGCCGTCCCCGGCGATCGGAGTGGCCGCGAGCGTGTCGTGGTTGACGCTGTTCGCACCGGCAACGACATGCAGGCTGTTCGCGTAGATCGCGGCGTTGACCCTCACGGCTCTGGCGATCAGGTCCACCTGATCCACGTTCGACGCATCGAACCCCGCGCCCTGCACGGTGATGTTGCCGCCCGTGACGTTGTAGCCGGTGAGCGCGCCGCTGGCGTCGAGAAGCGGCACGCCCGTCGTCAGGACGGCGCGCGACGTATTGATGAATCCGCCGCCATTGACGGAAATTCCGGACGGATTCGCGAGCACGACCGTCGCCCGCTGACCCGCGACCTCGAGAAAGCCGTTGAGCTGCGAGGGGTTGGCGCCGTTGACCTGGTTGACGATGATCCGCGCCGACTGGCCCGGTGCATAGTTAGGATTGCCGTTGATCTGACCGCCGAGCTGCGTGCCGGTGATCGTCGGCGAATTGTTGAGAATGGCGCCGCGTTGCTGGACGTCGAATTGCGAATAGGTGTTCATAGACACGCCGGCGCCGCTGGGCCGGTTGACGTTCACCTGCGGCAAGCCATTCGCGCTGCTGATGACGCCGGGCGCATGTGCGCCCGAAGGCACGATCTGCGCGAGCGCCGACAGCGGTGCCCCGCCCAGCAACAACGCGGTCGCCGCCACGGCGGCTTCGCCGCTTCCCCGTTTGCCGCATACCGTCGCGCGCTCTTCGACCGCGACGAGCATGTTGCGCACTCGGCTGAACACCAGTCTGTAGTTCTTGTTCATCTTCGCCCAACATTGCATTCGGTCGGGCGATTCTGGCCAGACGCGTATCTCAATACACGTCAAAAATTGTCAAAGTGAGGATTACAGAGAAACTTTAGGAATTGTCCGAATGAAACTGACGCATTCCGCATGAATCGTGTGGTGAGCGCACAACGGCAGCGTCAGGTTTTGAGCAAGCAAAGCCTCGCACTACGCCTCGCCCTCGCCCGCCCCAAACACCTCCGCACAAAACGCGCGGCCTTCATCCGACAAACTCGCCCTGCCCGTCCCATCCTCAGCCTGGGTCGTCACGACGAGACCGCTGTCCACGAGCGCGGTGAGTTGCCTGCGCAGTCCGCTCATCGGCACGCCGGCCTGCTTCGAGAGTTTCGCGAAGGACCATGCCCGCCCCTGGCGTTCAGGCTGGCCGTGCTTCTCGCACTCAGCACGCCACAACTGCTCGAGCACCGCAACCAGCACCGGATCGACGCCTGCGTCGTCCGCTTCGCCGTCGTGCGGTTTGTCTGCGTTCATCGTCTGTCTCCTCATGCCATCTTCGCGACCATCTCGCCTAGCGTCTTGAGCGCGGCTTCGGTCTGCGCATTCCATGGGTAGCTGTAATTCAGCCGGATGTAATGGTGATACTCGTTGCGCATCGAGAACATATAGCCGGGCCCGATGGTGATGCCTTGCGCGAGCGCCGCATGATAGAGCCGCATCGAATCGACGCGCGGCGGCAATTCCACCCACAGCACGTAGCCGCCCTGGGGCTCCGATGTGCGCGTGCCCGCCGGGAAGAAGCGCTCCACCATCGCCCGCATGAGGCGCGCCTGTTGCCGGTAGAAGCGCCGCACGCGGCGCAGATGCCGGTCGTAGCCATCGTGGCGCAGGTAATCGGCGAGCGCCACCTGGGGAACGGAGGGCGTCGTGAGCGTGTTGAGGAACTTGAGCTTCTCGACCTGCGCGCGGTAACGCCCCGGCAACGCCCAGCCAATACGGTACGACGCCGAAAGACTCTTCGAAAACGAGGCGCAGTGCAGCACGAGCCCGCGCGTATCGAACTGCTTGAGCGTGGAAGGCCGCGTCTGACCGAAATACAGCTCCTGATAGACGTCGTTTTCGATCACGGGCAGGTCGTGCGCCTCGGCAATCGCCACGAGCCGCGCCTTGTGCGCATCGGGCATGCGAAAGCCCAGCGGATTCTGGAAGTTCGGCATCACCATGCAGGCCGCCACCTTCTGGCGCGCGAGCACGCGCTCGAGTGCGTCGAGGTCGATGCCGGTGTCCGCGTGCGTGCTGACTTCGATGGCGCGCATGCCCAGACGCTCGATGGCGTGCAGCATCGCGTAGTAGGTGGGCGACTCCACGGCCACCGTGTCGCCGGGCTTCGCCACGGCCTGCAGGCTCAGGTTGATCGCCTCGGTTGCACCCACGGTAACGACGATCTCCTCGGGGTCGACGCTCACTCCGTTTTCCGCGTAACGCCTCGCGATCTGGCGGATCAGCTCCGGGTTGCCGGGCGGCAGGTCGTCGATGAGGTTCCAGCTCGCATGGCGGCGGGCAATGGCGTTCGCGTACTGGTTGATGCGCCGCCAGGGGAACAACGCCGGGTCCGGGTACGGCGAGCCGAGCGGCACGGCGTCCTGCGCGCCGATGCTGCGCAGCGTGGAGAGGACGAGGCGGCTCACGTCGACGTTGGCGGGCACCGGCTGCCTCGGTGCGCTCGCGCGGCGCGGCTTGGCGACGGTGGCGCCGGACGTGTGTTGCGCATCGCTCGCACCGCGGCCTTGCGGCGCGCCCACGCGCGCACGCACGAAATAGCCCGATTGCGGGCGCGATTCGATCACGCTGCGGCTCTCCAGCAACGCATAGGCGCGCAGCACCGTCTTGATGCTCACGCCGTGCTGCTGGCTCGCGCGACGCACCGAGAGCACGCGCTCGCCGGGGCCGAACACGCCGCGCCGAACGGCGGCTTCGATGTCGTCTGCGAGTTGCTCGTAGCGGTTCATGTCCGGGTTGCGTTCATCAGGCGGAAAAGGAGGCCACGCAAGCGTTGGCGATCCTCGCAAGTCTATGGCAAAACGCCGCAACTGTACCCCT
Source organism: Paraburkholderia sp. JHI2823 (assembly GCF_038900695.1). Taxonomy (NCBI): domain Bacteria; kingdom Pseudomonadati; phylum Pseudomonadota; class Betaproteobacteria; order Burkholderiales; family Burkholderiaceae; genus Paraburkholderia; species Paraburkholderia sp. JHI2823. The sequence goes on from NZ_JAYMRY010000005.1 coordinate 178,900, forward strand.
TGTCTTTCGGTTTTTCTGTGATCTCCCGGAGTACAGGAACACAGTAGCCTTGACTCATCGGGCAGACCGCCCTCGCCAATCGAAAAAACCACCGCATCATGAAGAAGCCGCAAGGTCGCATCGAGCCGTACCACCATCCCGCCGCCGGCTGGGGCGCGCTCAAGCAGGTCGCCATCAACCTCATCAAGGAAAAGGTGACGGGCGGCAATTACCGCACGCTGCTCAAGCAGAACCAGCCCGACGGCTTCGACTGCCCCGGCTGCGCGTGGCCCGACCGCGAGCACGCTTCGACTTTCGAGTTCTGCGAAAACGGCGTCAAGGCCGTGGCGGCGGAGGCGACGAGCAAGCGCGTGACACCCCGGTTTTTCCAGGAGCACACGGTCAGCGAGCTGATGGCGCAATCGGACTACGAACTGGAGCAGCATGGCCGCCTGACCGATCCGCTCGTCTACGACGCGCAGCAGGAGCGCTACGTGCCGATCGAATGGGACGATGCGTTCAAGCTGATCGCGAGGCACCTCAAGGCGCTCGACGATCCGAACCGCGCCGCGTTCTATACGTCGGGCCGCGCGAGCAACGAGGCGGCATTCCTGTATCAGCTCTTCGTGCGCATGTACGGCACGAATAACTTCCCCGACTGCTCGAACATGTGCCACGAGGCCACGAGCCGTGGCCTGCCGGGCACGGTGGGCATCGGCAAGGGGACGGTCACGCTCGACGATTTCGAGCACGCGGATACGCTCCTGATCTTCGGCCAGAACCCGGCGACGAACCACCCGCGCATGCTCGGCGAGCTGCGCGAATGCGCGAAGCGCGGCGCGACCATCGTCTCGATCAACCCGCTCAAGGAACGCGGGCTCGAACGCTTCGCGAGTCCGCAGCATACGCTCGACATGCTCTCGCCGAACGGCATGCAGATCAGCTCCGTATTCATCCGCCCGCGCGTGGGCGGCGACTTCGCGCTCATCAAGGGCGTGGCAAAGCGCGTGATCGAACTCGACGATGCTGCGCTCGCCAACGGCACGGAACGCGTGCTCGATGTCGATTTCATCGCTCGGCACACGGTTGGCTTCGAGGCCTTCGCCGCCGATCTGCGCGCCGAATCGTGGGACACGATCATGGCCGAAGCGGGCGTGCCGATCGAAGACGTGCTCAAGCTCGCAGACATCTATGCGAAGGGCCGCGCCGTGATCTCGACGTGGGGCATGGGTCTCACGCAGCACAAGAATTCGGTGGCGACGATCCAGCTGCTCTCGAACCTCATGATGATGCGCGGGAACATCGGCCGCCGTGGTGCGGGTCTGTGCCCGGTGCGCGGCCATTCGAACGTGCAGGGCGACCGCACGGTGGGCATCGAGGAAAAGCCGACGCAGGCGTTTCTCGACCGTCTCGGCAAGGCCTACGATTTCGAGCCGCCGCGCGAGCACGGCTACGACGTCGTGGAAACGATCCATGCGATGCTCGAAGGCCGCGTGAAGGTGTTCATCGGCCTGGGCGGCAACTTCTCGATCGCCACGCCCGACACGCCGCGCACGTGGGAGGCCATGCGCGCCTGCGCGCTGACGGTGCACGTGACCACGAAGCTCAATCGCAGCCATCTGGTCCACGGCCGCGACGCGCTGATTCTGCCCACGCTCGGTCGCACGGAAATCGATGTGCAGAACGGCGTGCCGCAAGGTGTGAGCGTCGAGGACTCGATGAGCATGGTGCACATCTCGTACGGTATGAACCGGCCCGCTTCGACGAACCTGCTTTCGGAGATCGCGATCGTCGGGCGCATGGCGCACGCGACGCTCGGCAGCGAGAAGGTGGACTGGCTCGCCCTCGCCGCCGATTACGCGAAGATTCGCGACGGGATCGAGAAGGTCTTCGACGGTTTCGAGAACTACAACGAGCGCCTGAAGCAGCCGGGCGGCTTTCACCTGGGTGTGGCCTCGCGCGAACGCGTGTGGAAAACGCCCAGCGGGAAGGCGCAGTTCGTCGTGCATGCCATCGCACTCGATACGCCGATTCACCGCGCGCGCGCCGAGCACGGCCCGCGCCTGATGACGCTCATGACCACGCGCTCGCACGATCAGTACAACACAACGATCTACGGCCTCGACGACCGCTATCGCGGCGTGTATGGCTTGCGCCGCGTATTGTTCGCGAACCGCGAGGACATCACGATGCTCGGCTTCGAGCCGGGCCAGCGCGTGGATATCACGAGCGTGTGGGACGATGGTGTTGAACGCCGAGTCGACGACTTCATGCTCGTGGAGTACGACATTCCTCGCGGCTGTCTCGGCGCGTACTATCCGGAAACGAATCCGCTCGTGCCGCTTTCGTCCATCGCCGATGGCGCCGGGACGCCTACTTCGAAGTCGATTCCGGTTTTGCTGAGCGCGGCTATGGGGGTGGCCGTCGCCGGTTGATTCGTTGGCCTTCTGGTTTTTTTCGCTTTGGCCGTTTCTTGATTTCGCGGCGGTATGCAGGCGTTGCCCCTGTGCGGGGCGGCACCTACTTTTCTTTGCCGCGGCAAAGAAAAGTAGGCAAAAGAAAGCCGCTCACACCGCCAATGCCTGCCACCATTCACCTCTCGCCGTAATGGGTGAATGGCTCCGGAGCGTCTGTCACCTCGCACCTTCAAAGCCAGTGACAAGGCACTCATTCATCCCGCCGCTCGCTACGCGCGCTGCGGAAGGGTCTGCATGGGAAACAGAGGGGCATGGCAAGTGTCGCGAAAACGCACGCACGCCAATGTTTTTTTTTCGTTATGCCCTTCGGGGCGCGGAGCGCCGCCGGAAGGATGAGCGCCTTGTCACTCCGTTTGTGGGCGAGTGGTGACGGACGCTCCGGAGCCATTCACCATCTACGGCGAGAGGTGAATGGTGGCTGGCGCTGGCGGTGTGAGCGGCTTTCTTTTGCCTACTTTTCTTTGCCGCGGCAAAGAAAAGTAGGTGCCGCCCCGCACAGGGGCAACGCTTGCATACCGCCGCGAATCAGGAAAACCCCAAAACAGCAACACCCAGCGAAGCTGATCAGCCAGCAAGCTTGCGAAACGTCTCCAGCACCGCTTCGCCCTTGAAAGGCTTCACGATCCACCCACGCACGCCGGCTGCCTTGCCGCGCTCCTTCATCGCCGGGCTGCTTTCCGTGGTCAGCATCACCACGTTCACGGCCGTATTTGCCAGCTCGCTGCGAATCTTCTCGACCATCGTAAGACCGTCCATGTTCGGCATGTTCACGTCGCTCACCACGAGCTTGACGCCCGGGTTCGAGCGCAGCTTCGCAAGGCCGTCCTTGCCGTCCACCGCCGTGTCCACGTCCAGCCCGTTCTTGCGCAGAAAGCCGGCCACTTCGTCGCGCACCGTGCTCGAATCGTCCACCACCAGGATCTTTGCCATCTCGTTCATCTCCATCGCGCCGCATTTGGCGCGTACTTGATCAAAATAATTCGAGCTCGCCGCTGGCCTGTTCTTCAACGGCTGCGGCCGCGGCCTGCGCGGCCGTCTCGTCAAAGCCTTCGCGCGACCAGCCGAGGCTGAACACGAACCGCTGGTCGATCACCACTTCGCGGCCCGTAGCCGGACACGTGAGCCGGTACTTGATGCACAGCTGCGGATTGTCGGAGCCAAACGACAAATAGCGCCGCCGATGATTGATGAGCAGCGGCACCTGCACCTGCGCACGGCCCCAGCCCGCTTCGTCGGCGGCGCGCGCGTTGCCCAGATAACGGTTGCGAAACGCGCCCCACACGAGATTCGTAAGTTCGGCGAGGACGCCGTTCACGTCGCGGAAGTCGCTGGATTCGTCGCGCCCCGCTCGCGGCGGCAGCAGCTCGATCAGCGGCATCTCCTCGGTTTGCATCAGCAGCCAGCCGCGGCACCACGCAGTCTCGATCGGAATGAGCGTGAGCACTTCGCCGAAAATGATGCGGTCGCGCACGATGCCCGGCGTGTCCCAGTTCAACTCGAGATCGGGAAAGAGGCCTCGCAGGCGCCCGAGCGTCATGTCGGTGATACCGTCCACGAGCGGGTCCGGGTAGTCGTGCGAGAACACATGCGCTTCGAGCGCCGAACTCAACGCTTCCGGTTCGCTCTCGAACCAGCTTCCGCACGGCACCCGGCGCAGCGGTTCGGGCAGTTCGTCGACGCGCCCGGTCGATGCGCGCCGCAACACGATCGGCAACTCCGGGCGCTCGGCTTCGAGCGCGACGGCCACGGCCGCCGCGGCTTCGCGCGAGCCGCCGAAGTCTTCGCCGAGCAGCACGCCGCCCAGGTCGTAGTGCGTCTTCAATGCCGCGGTGAGCGCTTCTCGCCGCACCGGCACGCACGCACACTCATGCGCGGCCCCAATCTGCGCAATCGCCTCGGCGCGCGCCGTGTCGCTTTCCAGCAGCAGCAGCTTGCTGACTGGCTTGTTCGCGTTCATGTTTCCCTTCTCTGCTTTCGACTGCCTGTTTTCATTGCCGCGCGCGGTGCGCGCTCAAAACAATTCGAGTTCGCCCGCACTGTCGTGTGCCTCGATGGCGGTGCTGCTCGCCACGAAATCGATCGGCGCCTGCGTGCAAACGCAAAGCGTCGCGCCGAGCCGAATGTCATGATCGATCGTCAGCGCATAGGACTGCACATAATCCGGCTTCAGTTCACGCAGATACGGCAAGCATCCGCTGCTGAGCGCGTAGGGCGTGGACATGCCGAGGTCTGGGAAGTGCTCGACCAATTGCTGGTTCATCGACCCGCAGCACAGGTTGCCGAACTCCATGAAGCATTCGGTGAGCTCGCGCGTCGCGTCGCCCACGTAGTAGCGCTGCGTGCGTTCGTCATCTTCGAAATGCAGGAGCAGCAGCAGGCGGAACTGCATCGACGAAATCGTCAGTACCACCAGGCGCTCGCCCTGGGGCCCTTCGCCCGCGCGCGGCACGATCTCGCAGCTGTGCTGCGAGTCGGTCACGAGCCGCGTGCGCGCCGCCGCGAAAAATATGCGCTCGATGCTGTCCCTGGCGTGCGGGCCGATCATGCCTGGGCCCCGGCGCGCGTCGCTTCGAGCTGCGCATGAAGCTGTTGCGACGAGGCCTCGACGCTCGCGAGCGTCGCGGAAATCATCTTGCCGCCCGCCTGGATGTCCTGGAACGTCGCGGCCGTGATGAGGTCGTTGCGGTTCAGGCTGTCGCGATAGCTCTTCGAAAGCTCCTGAGAACGCGTGGCGAGCGCGCGCACTTCACCGGCCACGATCGAGAACCCGCGGCCCGCCGCGCCCGCGCGCGCCGCTTCGATGGACGCGTTCAGCGAAACGATCAGCACGTGGCTCACGATCGACGAGAGCTCATGGTTCTTCTTGTGCATGTCGCTGTTCTGCGCCATCAGCGAGATCATCTGTTCGTGCCAGCGCTCGAACGTCGAGGACATGAGCTTGAGCCGCGAAGCCTCGCTCGCGATACGCCCCGCGCGCTGCATGGCTTCGTCGCGAAGCGCGCGTTCGCCTTCGAGCGCCGCTTCGAGCGCGTCCGCCACGGACTTGCGCTGGGCGAGCTCCGCGCGCAGCGATTCGATCTGCGCGGCCAGCGTGCCCTGTTCGCGCGCGGCTTCTTGCTGCTGCGCCGCGTGGCGCGCTTCGGCCTGTGCGAGCGCGGCGGCGTGCGCCGCGTCCCGCGCGAGCGCCGCGTCTCGCGCCTGCGTTTGCGTGCGCTTGTGCCACACCGCGGCCGCACCAGCTGCGAGCGCAATCGGCACAATCAGCGCCGCGCCTTCAATCAAATACGGTAAGACCACTGCAACCCCCGCCATGCGCTAGCTTGCCAGCGCTTCCTCTTGCTTTGCCTGCGTTGCATCTGCCGTTTTCACCGCCCACTGCCCGGGCAGACGCACGAGGGTCTGGAAATGCCGGTAGTCGGCGCCCGCACGGTCGTCGGTGAAACGCAGTTCGATTGTGCCGCCCTCGCGTTCGAGGAAATCGCGCACGGCGTCCATGCCCACGCCGCGGCCCGATACCTCGGTCACGTCCGTTGCCGTCGAAAAGCCGGGGCGGAAGATGAACGCCGCGATCGTCTCGTCGCTGGCCGGTTCGTACGCCTGAAGCCAGCCGCGCTCCACGGCGATGCTGCGAATGCGCGCGAGCGCGAGACCGCGGCCGTCGTCGGCGAGCGTGATCTGCATCGCGCCGTCTTGCATGGTCACATCGATGTCGATGTGGCCCGACTCGTCCTTGCCGATCGCGCGGCGTTGCGCCGGCATTTCAATGCCGTGATCGAGCGAGTTGCGCAGCAAATGCATGAACACGTTCTTCACCGTGCCGGCGGCCTCGCTGCGCAGGCGATAGCCGTTGTCCTCGATCTGCACTGCCGGCTCGGCCTTGCCGAGCTCCTGCGCAAGCGAGGGCAGCGAGGCAACCACGCCCGCGAGCGCATCGGCTACGCGCTCGGTGCCGATGGCGCGCAGCGTGTTGCGCAGTTCGGCGCGCATCGCACGCAGCGCGGGCAAATCGTCGTCGTCGGGTTGATCGACGATGCGCAGCGTCTGTTCTATCGCTTCGCGCGCGACGGTGAGGTTCGCGGCGCCGTTCTGCGCGCCAGCCGCACGCGCGCCGCGCCCGAGACTGACTTCGTTGATGTTCGCATAGTGCTCGAGCGCCGACTTCACGCGCTCCAGATCGGCGATGAGCGCCTGCTGGTCCCACGAGTGATCGGCGTCTTCGCGGCGCAGCGCGTCGTAGCGCTGCTCGACTTCGTGCACGACGCCCGTGAGATGCTGAAGGCTGTACGTGCGCGCGTTGCCCTTGATCGTGTGCATGTTGCGGAACAGCGCGGCGATCGCGCCCATGTCCGCGCAGTCGTGCTGGCGAATGATGTGCTCGTTCTCGTGGATGAAGCTCGTCGAGCTTTCCACGAAGTGGTGGAACTTCTCTTCGCTGACCGCGAGAATCTCGCCGATCATTTCGAGGCGGCGCTTTTGCTCGCCGGCTTCGGCGGCGAGTTCGCGCAGTTCGGTCACGTCGCGCACGCACAGCATGAGGCGCACGACCACGTCGTTTTCGTCGGTGATCGCCGACCAGCTCAGGTCGAGCACCTTCGCGCGGCCATCGGGCAGCGTGCGCGTGATCTCGTTCACGAGCAGGTGCTGGTTGAACGCGAAGTTCACGTCGTCTTCGCCAAGGCACGCGTGCACGGCCGCGTCGATTTGCGCGAGGGTGTCGGCGTCGAGATCCGAATGCGAGAACACGAGGTCCATGAGCGGACGCCCCGCAATCTCGTTCGTCTCGAAGATTGCCTCCAGATACGCCGAATATTCGTTGTGAATCGTCGCGCCTTCCACCACCGTGAGAATGCCCTGCTGCATGTTCTGCAGCATTGCCTGGATATCGGCGGTCTTGCGCTTGAGCTGCGCGGAGCTCTGCTGGATCTTCTCGATCATGCCGTTGAAGGCGACGATCGAATGGCCGATCTCGTCCATGCGGCCCACGGGCACGCGGCGCGTGAAGTCCTGGTTCGACGCGATCTCGCTCATCATGGCTTGCATGCGCGAGAGCGGCCGCGTGATCTGGCGATAGAGCAGCGCGCCGATCAGCGTGAGCAGCAGCACCGCGCCGCCCGTCACGGCCGCGATGGCGCTCGTCGTGGTGTCGAGCGTCTCGTTGAGCGTGCGGATCGCGTCATCCTTCTGGCGGTTCTTTTCCACGCGCATCGTCGTGACGATGCCTTCGAGTTCGTCGCGGTATTGCGCGACGTTCGCGAAGAGATAGGCCTGGGCAAGTTCGTTCTTGCCGCTCGCCTTCATCTTCGCGGTGTCGTCGATGGCCGAGAAGTAGTTCGCGATACTTTCCTGCGCCTGCGAGACCAGGCCTTCCTGCGCGTGGCTCGCGGCGGCCTTGCGCTGCACGTCGAGCGCGGCGCGCAACGCGGCTTCCTTCTCCTTGAGCTCGTTTTGCGCGAGCGACGCAACCGTGGCGTCGGGTGCGTAGACGAGCGTCATGGTGGCGAGCTGCACGTCCTTGACGAGCGACACGAGGTCGGAGGAAGCGAGTGCGCTAGGCACGACGCCCTGGGTGACCTGGCGGACATCGGTGGCGCTGCGGCGGGCCTGGTAGGCCGCGTAACCGCCGATGGCGGACAACGCGACGAACATCAGGACGATGAGTAGCGTGATGCGGTGACGAATGGTCATGTAGGAATCCCCGAGCCTTCGTCACCCGGTCGCGCTATGGCTGCGCGGCTCGGGACACGTCGGCTAATTTATTCGCGGTGGATTATCGGCGCTCAGGTATGACGAAATGATGACCATCCATAAATCGGCGGGAGGCGCTGTGCGTTACACCACACTTGACAGGCATACGCGGTTTTGCGCTGAACGGGGACTTTCCCGCCATACGCTAATATGGAACACCCCGCGCCGCATGATTCCCGAGGTTTCCCATGCCACCAGCCGCAACGCCCGACACGCAACCGTACTTCTGGCGCGATGCAGACCTGCCGTTCATCGAAGTGCGCGCGATCTCGGACGGCCGCAAGGTCCGCTACGGCCGTCACGCACACAGCACGTTCTCGATCGGCGCGGTCACGGGCGGCCGCAGCACCTACCTCAATGGGAGCACGCTCTCGCACGTGAGCGCGGGCGCGGTGGTGGTCATCAATCCGGAAGTCGTGCACGCGTGCAATCCGGCCGCGGACGAGCCCTGGGCCTATCGCATGTTTTATCTCGACACTGCGTGGCTCGCGAAACTGCAGCACGATCTCGGTTTCGGAGCGGAAGAAGGGTTTCGCCCGTTCGCACAAACCTTGACGTGGCGGCCCGACCTGTTCGAAGGCCTCAACGCGCTATACGAACTGCTTGTCGATGCGGATGAGCCGGCGTTGCGCAAGGAATGCGCCGTCGTGACGTATTTCACGAAGCTTCAGCAGTGCCTCAATCCCGCACCGGTCAGCGTGCGCGAACCGAACCAGCGCCTTGCGCGCGCAGCCGAATTCATCGACGGCAACTACACGCGCGCGCTCAAGCTCGAAGAGATCTGCGCAGCCGCCGATCTCTCGCCTTCCTACCTGATCCGTGCGTTTCGCGAGCAGTACGGCATGACGCCGCACGCGTATGTGGTGAACCGGCGCATCGAGTTCAGCCGCGCGCAACTGCGTCGCGGGCACGCCATTGCGGATGTCGCGGCGCAGGCCGGCTTCGCCGATCAGGCGCATTTGCAGCGCGCATTTCGCCAGTTCGTCGCTGCCACGCCCGGGCAATATCGGGGCTAGCGCGACTACCGCGCACGCAGCGGCTTCAGGCAAACAACAACCAGATCGCACTCCCCGCGAGCAGCGCTGCCATCGTGCGGTTCACGAAGCGCACGCGCGCCGGCTCACGCAAGGCCTGCCGCAGCGAAGCGCCCGCCCAGGCCCAGCACGCAATCGACAGATAACACACGACAAAATAGATCGCGGCGAACTGCCAGACGAGCGCCTTCTCGCCGGAAGCCGCATACAAGCCCATGCCCGCCACCGAGGCGAGCCACGCCTTGGGGTTGAGCCATTGCATCGTCGCGCCGATCACGAGCGACGGGCCGCGCGACGCGCTCGCGGAATCGATGCGGCCATCGTCGGCGGCGAGCCGGTATGCGACGTACAGCAGGAAGGCCACGCCCGCCCATTCGATTGCACGCGTGAGGAACGGCCAGCGCGCGAGCAACTCGTGCATGCCGAGGCCGATCAGCAGCAGGAGCAGCGCGAAGCCCACTGTCGCGCCGGTCACGTGGCGCAGGCTCGCGCGCAGCCCAAAGCGTGCGCCCGCGCTCAGCGCAACGATGTTCACGGGTCCAGGGGTGATGGAAGTGGCCAGCGCGAAGGCGGCCATCGACAAGGCAGTGCTCACGGTTTCCTCGCTACGCCCATTGGCGATCAATAGGCGTAGAGCGTAGACGTGCGCCGCGTGTGCGTATTGAAGAAAATTGCCCATGACGACGAGCAGGGCGCCGCGCCGGACTCGCGCTATCATTGCGCCGCACCGACGACTCCCATTCCGGACCAGCAACGTGAAAAAGATCCTCATCATCGGCATCGGCGCGGGCGACCCGAACTACCTGACCGTGCAGGCGATCGACGCGCTCAACGCCGCCGACGTGTTCTTCGTGATGGACAAGGGCCCGGCCAAGGACAAGCTCGTCGCGCTGCGCAAGGAAATCTGCGCGCGCTTCATCAAACACGACGACTATCGCATCGTGGAAGCGACGAGCCCCGAGCGCCGCCGCGACGAAGGCCTCGATTACAAGGAGGCCGTGGACGAGCTCAACCGCGACAAGCAGCGCGTGTTCGAGCGGCTGATCGAAGAGGAATTGAGCGACGGTCAATGCGGGGCGTTTCTCGTCTGGGGCGATCCGTCGCTCTACGACAGCACGATCCGCATTCTCGATGCGATCCTCGCCGAGGGACGGCTGCCGTTCGACTTCGAAGTGATTCCCGGCATCAGCAGCGTGCAGGCGCTCGCGGCGAAGCATCGCGTGCCGCTCAACTTCATCGGCAAGCCGGTCAGCATCACGACGGGCAGGCGGCTCGCGGAAGACGGTTTTCCGCAGGATGCGCAAAGCGCCGTGGTCATGCTCGACGCACAAAACGCGTATGCGCAACTCGCGGGCGAGGAACTCGATATCTACTGGGGCGCGTATGTGGGTACGCCCGACGAAATCCTGATGTCGGGCCGTCTGGAAGACGTGAAAGACGAGATCGTGCGCGTGCGCGCAGAAGCGCGCGAAGCGAATGGCTGGATCATGGATACCTATCTGCTGCGCAAGCGCGGTGTGAAGGACTGAGAGGCCAGTTCAAAAACTTGACTCCGCCCGGTTGAACCGGTTCCAGCAAACGAGCGAGCAAGTCGGGTAGCGATTGGCCGGCCGCCGAATCCGCTGCGTGCCGCATGAAATTCGACGCAATCAGCTGTCGGTGCTGCCCAATTCGACGCGGATTGCGCAATTTGACCTCTGATAATGGTCCGTACACAACGGAGTTGCCCCGTGCTCCGCACGGGCACGGCAATGAGAGGAGTCCATGCAATTCACGCAAGCCATCGTTCGCCGTCCCGCACCGTCCTGCGGCGCGGGCCTGACCACCGCCGCGCTCGGCACGCCCGATTACGACAAGACGCTCACGCAGTTCCACACATACTGCGCGACGCTGCGCCAGCTCGGCGTCGAGCTGACCGAGCTCCCGCCGCTGGACGGCTTTCCGGATTCGCATTTCGTCGAGGACGTTGCCGTCGTGACGCCTGAATTCGCGGTGATCACGCGCCCCGGCGCACCCGCACGGCGCGGCGAAACCGGGCATATCGAACCGGCGCTCGCCGCTCATCGCGAGCTGCTGCCGATGCGCGACGGGCGCCTCGACGGCGGCGACGTCATGCTGGTCGGCAAGCGCTTCTACATCGGCCTGTCCGGCCGCACCGACGCCGACGGCGTTGCGGCGTTCGAGTCGCTCGTGTCGCGCTACGGCTATACCGTCGTCGCGGTGCCGGTGGGCGCGGGGCTGCATTTGAAGTCGGTCGTCAACGCACTCGGCGACGACCTGCTGCTCGTCAGCGAGGCGCTGGCCGCGCATCCGGCGTTCGCCGGGTATCGCCGGATTGCGATCCAGGCTGCCGACGAATACGCGGGCAACACGCTGCGCGTGAATGGCGCGCTGATCATGCCGGCCGGCTATCCGCGCGTGCAAGACGCGATCGCCACGCTCGGCCTGCCGCTGCACGTGATCGATACGAGCGAGTTCCGCAAGATGGACGGCGGCCTGACCTGCCTGTCGCTGCGGTTCTAGCCGGCTGGCGCGCGGCTACCTTCGGCCGGATAATGTTGGCCCCGCGCGGCAAAGGAGACGTTCCGCGCCCGAGCCATGACCCGACCGGAGCGAACGCGAATGACCGACAAGAAAATGCAGCTCGACAAGATCGATCTCCGGATCCTCGACATCCTGCGCAACGACGGCCGCATCTCGTACCGCAAGCTCTCGGAACTCGTGAACCTCACGCCGCGCCCCTGCCAGGCGCGCGTGGAAAGGCTCGAGGCGCTGGGGATCATCGAAGGCTACCGCGCGGTGATCAAGGCGCCGCGCGCGACCAAGCCGATCGTCGTGATCGCGCAGATCGTGCTGGCCGATCACGGGCGTTCGCAAGCGCCGTTCGAAGAGGAGATGCGCGCGAACCCGGCCGTGCTCGATTGCTGGCTCGTCAGCGGCACGTTCGATTTTCTCGTGCGGCTCATCTGCGAGGATCTCGACGAATACCGGCGAATCGCGAACGTCTGGCTGGAAAGCCCGCGCTTCAGGATCGAGAAAATCGTGACCACAGCCGAGCTGCAGGCGATCAAGCGCGGCGTCGACTGACGCGCAGGCGCGGGCTCGATACGGCGGCAGCGGGCGCGCGGCCGGACGGGCTGCACCGGTTTCGGCTCGAAAACCCGGGCTCTCACAATCAGCCAATAAATTCGTATGCCGAATCAAATTGACAGATCCCAATTCATTCCGGGTGAACACAATGGATGTCTTGCAAGCGGCAGAGGAAACGGCTGAGCCGTCCGGACCGGCGCTCAAGCGCCGGCTGCAGAGCCGCCACATCGCCATGATCGCGATCGGCGGTTCGATCGGCACGGGGCTGTTCGTCGCGTCGGGCGCGTCGGTCGCGCAGGCGGGGCCGGGAGGCGCGATCGCCGCGTATATCGCGATCGGGTTGATGGTCTATTTCGTCGTCACGGGCCTGGGCGAGATGGCCGCGCTGATGCCGGTGTCGGGATCGTTCGCGATCTACGGCGAGAAGTACGTCGACGAAGGCTTCGGCGTCGCGCTCGGCTGGACCTACTGGTATAGCTGGGCCGTCACGATCGCGATCGAACTGGTCGCCGGGCAGATCGTGATGCGGTACTGGTTTCCGGACGTGCCGGGCATCTTGTGGGGCGCAGGCTTCCTCGTGCTGATCTTCCTGCTGAACACGCTGTCCGTGCGCGGCTTTGGCGAATCCGAGTACTGGTTCTCGCTGATCAAGGTCGTCACGGTCATTGCGTTCATCGCGGCCGGGCTGCTGATCGCGGCGGGCGTGCTCGGGAACGGGCACACGGTCGGCTGGCGCAATTTCACGACGGGCGACGCGCCATTCGTCGGCGGCGTACACGCGATGATGAGCGTCGCGCTGATCGCGGGATTCTCGTTTCTCGGCACCGAGCTGGTCGGGATCACAGCCGGCGAATCGGAAAATCCGCGCAAGACGATCCCGCGCGCAGTGAAGCAGATCTTCTGGCGGATCACGTTGTTCTACGTGCTCGCGATCTTCGTGATCGGCCTGCTGGTTCCGTACACGGACCCGAATCTGCTCAAGAGCGACGTGACCGACATCGGCGTGAGTCCGTTCACGTTGGTATTCAGCCACGCAGGCTTCCGGCTTGCCGCCAGCGCGATGAATCTCGTGATCCTCACCGCCGTGTTGTCGGCCGGCAATTCCGGCACCTACGCGGCCACGCGGATGCTGTACAACCTCGCGTCGGAAGGGCGCGCGCCCGCGCTGTTCGCGAGGCTGTCGCCGGGCGGGGTGCCGCGCAACGCGCTGTACGCGACGATGGCCGTGGGCGGGTTGTGCTTTCTCACCTCGCTGACCAACAACCAGAGCATCTATCTGTGGCTCCTGAATACGGTCGGCATCACGGGCTTTATAGCGTGGCTCGGCATCGCGGCCTGCCATTACCGGTTCCGCAAGGGTTTCCTGAGGCAGGGCTACCGGCTCGACCAGCTGCCGTACCGCGCGAAGTGGTTCCCGTTCGGGCCGCTCTTTGCGATTGCGATCTGCATCGCGATCTCGCTTGGGCAGGATTACCAGGCATTCTTTGCGTCCCGCATCGACTGGATGGAAGTGCTGTCGATCTACGTCTGGATTCCGCTGTTTGTCGCGATCTGGTGGGCGTATCGCCGCGCGCGCAAGAGCCGCCTCGTGCGCTACGAGGAGATGGAGATCGGACCGTGGCTGACGCGCTCAGTCGAGGCGGTCGATGCGGCGGCGACGCAGCACGGGCAGCCGCGCTGATCGTCGCAGCGTCGCGAGACGAGCCAGCCCGAGTCGACCGCAGGCGCTTACGCGAGCCCCGCCCACACCGCCACGACGATCGAGCCGAACAGCAGCACGGCGCCCACCGTCTTGCGCTTGTTGAATTCCGTCCATAGCAGCACGCCGGTGAGCGAAAGTAGAACGAGCGCGCCCGCAAAGCTGTCGATGAACAGCACCCAGCCGATACTCATGCCCGTGCCCTTGTGCAGATTCGCGATCGTCGAGACGAGCGAGTTGTCGGTGCGCTTGAGCGTGAGCGTGTCGTTGCCCGCCCAGTACTCGACCATCACGCTCTCGCCCGGCGAGGTGAACGTCATCTGCCAATGCTCGGGCTGCACGACTTCACGATCGCCCCACGCCACCTTGCGCTCGGGCTCCTTTTGCACACGGCCCATGCGCGCAGGCAGTTTCAGATCCGGTTGCGCGCGCAACCATTCGATCATCTCGCGCGGCGTTTGCGGCGCGGGATCGGGCACCGCGAGCTGCATCGTCGAGACCTGGGGCGCGCCCGGTGAAATGCGCAGCGGCTCGGCGCGATGGTTGAGTACGAAACCGGTCGCGCCGAACAGCAGGCCAAGCGCCGCTCCCCAAAGCCCCACCCAGCCGTGCACCTTACGCAGCCACTTGGTGAAGGTCGCGCGCCGCGAGCGCCTCGCGCGATCGTCGCGTTGCCCGGCGTCCAGACGCGTGCGCGGCGCTGCCGGCGCGTCAATCTCGGCCGTATCGGGAAAGCTCATGTATGACTCCAGGGTCGTGAAAGTTTGCGATAGCAGCCTGCCAGGCCGCGCCTGAGCGCCGGCGGCCCGCGTCGAGACGCTCGATGGCGAAGTCCATGTCGAAGCCCAGCGCGCGCTTCGTACCTTCGATCACGCGTTCGGCGCCGTCATGTTCGACCGGCGAGAAAGAAAGAGCGTGCGGGACACATCGTCGCGCAGCCTCTCACGGAAATGAGAATCGATATCATTTCACATGTTGAAGCCGGTTTCAACCGGATTGGGTGCTTCGGCCACGGCAACGGTCACCGAAAGAACGGTGCGGCAAGGTCGAGCAGATGGCGAATGCGGGCCACTACTGCGCCCGCGCACATTCGCGCAATTGCTGCGCGAGCGCGGCGATCGCCTCGACGAGCGTCACCGTGCTGCGCCGAAGAATGCCGATCGGTTCCACGCCCTGCGGAGCCGGCAGGTCGATTTGCACGAGTAGTCCTGCATCGATATCGCTTTGTGCGACACGCTGCGGCACGATCCACACGGCGTCCGAACCCGCGACGATCAAGCGCGCCACAGACGGTGGTTGGGACTTCGAACCTTCCCGCGGCCATGCGTGGGGAATCGCTTGAAAATTTTCTCAAGACGCGCAATACGCGCGTGCTGTATTCGGTCGCGGGAGATGTGGCGGCCACCGAAGAATGGCAGGAAGCCGAAGCGAAGTGAGCGAATGCGGAGCGGCGGCGCGTCCTGGCACGCGCCACGAGTTCTCCACAAATTTTGTTGGCAGCCCTGTGCGTAACCCTTGGAAGACCGCATCAAGTCCTTGATGCGGTTCGGTTAACCCGCAGCGTTCCCAATCGCGGCAATGCCGCTCCAGACCACGCGCAGCGCACCGTGGTTTTCCACAGTTTTTGGGCACAGCCCTGTGCACAAGTTCTGGACATCGCGCCTAAGCCCATGATTGCAAACGTCAATGCTCCACGCAGCAGAGAAGTTGCACGTTTTGGAGGCAGTGGACTTGTCCACAGTTAATGGGCACAAGTCTGTGAATATGCACCCCAATATCTGCGCCAATCCATTGATAGCACAACAGATTCTTCCGCTGCCCGTGCATTGCCTCGTCAGCACAAGACCCTAAAGTTCGTAAGGAATATGCCGTTATGGCTTGCAGTGTTGTTGGGTCTCAAGCGGCCCCATCGAGGGAATCACATGCGCAACAATCAACCCGTCACGCAACAGGAATTCGACTATCCCACTTCGCAGATGCTGGTCTCGGCCACCGATCTCAAAGGCCGCATTCAGTACTGCAATCCTGCGTTCGTCGCGGTATCCGGCTTTACGAAAGAAGAACTGATCGGCAAGGCGCATAACATCATTCGTCATCCCGACATGCCGGCCGAAGCGTTCGCCGACCTCTGGGAGACCGTCCGCGAAGGTCGCCCCTGGACCGCGATCGTCAAGAACCGCCGCAAGACCGGCGACCACTACTGGGTGCGCGCGAACGTGACGCCCGTCTCCGAGCAGGGGACCGTGGTCGGCTATCTGAGCGTGCGCGTGAAGCCCAGCCGCGAGGAAATCCGCCAGGCCGAGGCCTTCTATGCGCAAATGCGCGAGGGCCGCCTGCAAGGCGTGCGGCTGCGTCACGGCGTCGTGATCCGCACGGGCATGGTCGGCGCGCTGCAGTCGCTGCTGCGCGTGCCCATCGCTACGCGCATTGCCTTCGGCTATGGCGCCGTGTCCGCCGTGTTCGCCGCGGCCGGTTTCGCCGCCTGGCAAGGTCTGCCGCCGCTGCCGTTCTGGGGCGCGTTCGGCGCGGCCTGCGTTTGCGCGCTCGGCGCCTGGCGCCTCACCACGCGGCACCTCGGCGCGCCGCTCGAGCAGATGACGGCGGCCTCCACGCGCATGGCCGCCGGCGACCTCACCGCCACGCTCGCGGTCGCCGCGAACGACGATCTCGGCGACGTGCTCCAGGCGCTCAACCAGTTGCAGGCCAATCTGACTGCGATCGTGCTCGACGTTCGTTCGCAGATCGACGGTATGCTCGACTCGGCCCACGAAATTTCCAGCGGCAATCTCGATCTCTCGCGGCGCACCGAAATGCAGGCCGCGTCGCTCGAAGAAACCGCTGCCACGATGGATCAGCTGACGACGACCGTGCAGGCCAACGCCGAGGCCAGCGCCCGCGCGCTCGACCTCGCGCGCGACGCCCAGTCGGCGGCAGCCGAAGGCGGTTCGATCGCGGCGCAGATGGAGCGCACGATGTCCGGCATCACCGAAGCGTCGCGCCGCATCAGCGACATCACCGGCGTGATCGACGGTATTGCGTTCCAGACCAACATCCTCGCGCTCAACGCCGCCGTCGAAGCCGCACGCGCCGGCGAAGCGGGCCGCTCGTTCGCCGTGGTGGCGGGCGAGGTGCGCATGCTCGCGCAGCGTTGCGCGGCATCGGCCAAGGAGATCAAGCAGCTCGTGGACGCGAGCGTCAACGAGATCGCCGAAGGCACGCGGCTCGTCGGCAACACGACGGCGCAGATGCGCTCGATCGACGAAGCCGTGAGCCGCGTCTCGTCGATCATCGTCGAGGTCGCGAACGCGAGCGGCGAACAGGCCGAAGGCATCCGCCAGGTCAACCAGGCCGTGGCGCATCTGGACAGCGCCACGCAGCAGAACGCCGCGCTCGTCGAGCAGGCCGCCGCCACCGCGCAGCGGCTCGCCGAACAGGCGGATGTCCTCGATGAAGCCGTGCGGCTCTTCACCGTGGCGGGCGCCCAGGCCTCGACGCGCTCGAAGCCCGCCAGCAACGCGGCGCGTCGCCAGCCCGCCAGGAAGGCTGCAATGGCCGAGGCGGCCGAGGAAATCGCGGCGTGATCGCGAGGCGTGATCGCCGCGCCGCGTGACCAGGCGAACCGCGTCCGCCGATTGGTCTGAGAGATCGGCGTTAGTCCCATCTCGACAGTGCGGCGGGCGGCCGGCACCATCGAAACCGTCAGCAAGCCGTACCGCGGATTGCTGATCCGAGTAACAACGGCGTTTCAACGGCTCGCCCGGCCTGCCCGGGTGAGCCGTTTTTTCTGGCGCGCCCGCCCGCGCGCCTGGCATTGCTTTGCTTCGCAACCATGACAGCCCAGCAACGCGCAACGCATTTCGCATCGCCCGTTGCGGGGCGCGCAAAATCGGTTGTGGCGGCGGCGAGTCGCGTTAAACTGGCTGGCCAGGGTCGCGGCTCGACGCGCTCGCAGTGTGCGTCAGCACTCGTTCGACAAAGCACGCCGCGCAGCCGACCCCGTACAATGGCTCGACCACCCAACGCACGAGGACAACATCAATGCGCACGACCGGGTCTTCCGGAACCATGACCCTGCTCACCGAGCATGACGACGCGACCGGACGCGAACTGCGTTCTCTGCGCCTCGAATCGGCGGCCGACGGCAAAAGCCTCTTGCTGATCGAAGTCGACGAGCGCAAGCCGGGCATTCATCGCGAAGTGCGTTACGAGATCACACCGGCCGAGCTGATCGCGGCAATTCGCGCGCAAGGCGCGGAGCTACCCGGGGAATCGCACACGCGCTAACCGCAGGGAAAGAAGCGGTGCGAAAGATCGCGCGCCTGACGGCGTGCCGCTGTTTGCGCCGCTTTCTGCCGCCCGTCTTTCGGCCGGTTTCAATCCGGCGCTTTTTCGCATACTTGCCACGCAAGGCAGGTAAGCTCGCGCACGCACAAGCACGACCGGACGTGATGCGCCGGTCCTTAGCGGACGCACGCTTCGCGAGCCGTGCATGCGCGCGTGGGGCCTCGCTTGCACGCCTGCGAAATGCGTCCATAATCTTTACGTTACCCTCCTATCTTTCCCGTTTCTCCGCTCAAGGCGCAACGGAAGTAAGCCGATGCTACATGACCTCATCGCGCAATACGGGCCTGCGCTGGTATTCCTCAATGTGCTCGCCGGATCGCTCGGGCTGCCCGTGCCCGCGATGCCCGCGCTCGTGTTGTTCGGCGCGATGGCGGCCATGCACCCCGGATCGATCGGCCAGCAGGTGGTGCCGGTGCTCGGACTTTCCGTGTTCGCCATGCTCATCGGCGACAGCGTGTGGTTCCTGGCGGGTCGCCTCTATGGCGGCAACACGCTCAAGACGCTCTGCAAGCTCTCGCTTTCGCGCGATACCTGCGTGAAGAAGACGGAGCGCTTTTTCGGCCGCTGGGGTGTGCGGGTGCTTGCCGTGGCGAAGTTCGTGCCGGGGCTATCGCTCGTTTCCGTGCCGTTGGCGGGGGCGATGGGCGTGCCCTACCGGCAGTTCGTCGGCTTCGATGGCATTGGCGCTGCGCTATGGTCAGGCGCCGGGCTGCTCATCGGCGTGATGTTCGCGCCGCAGATCGACATGATGCTCGCCGGCGCAAGCCGCCTCGGGCGCATGGCCGCGGTCGTGGTGGTCCTGCTCCTGCTGCTTTACGCGGCCTACCGCTGGCAGCGTCGCCGCCAGCTCATCAAGAAGCTCGCGAACGCCCGCATCACGGTGGACGACCTGTACCGCGCGATGGGCTGCACGCCGCCGCCCGTGGTATTCGACATCCGCTCCGAAGAAAAGCGCAAGCTCGATCCGTACATCATTCCGGGCGCGCTCTTCGCCGACGAGCGCAAGCTCGATGAGATTCTCTCGAAGTATCCGCGCGATCAGAAGCTCGTGATCTACTGCTCGTGCCCCAATGAAATTTCCGCGGCCTGGATGGCGAAGAAGCTCTTCGAGGCCGGCTTTACCGACGTGGTGCCGCTCCTCGGCGGTCTCGACGCGTGGCGCGATGCAGGGCGCGCGCTCGAGTCGCTGCAGAGGGCGGAGCACGCCGAGGTCCCGGTCAACATCACCCCGAAAGCTGTCTGATCCGGGCGGCCCGCTCCCGAGCCGCCCGCACGAGGAGAACCGCCAGATGGGCACGATCACCGAAGCCGAAGCACCCGATTCCACGGTGCCTCCTTCACCGAGCCGCCACTCCGACACTCAACCGCAACCGGCCGAAGCGCCGTTCTCGACACTGTCGTCGCGGCGCCACCAGATGTTCCCCGAGCTCACCGACGACGAAATCGCGCGCCTCGCGCGCTTCGGCGAGCGGCGCCACTGGGCGGCGGGCGAACTGCTCTTTCGCACGGGCGAAACCGGCCCCGGCATGTTCGTGCTGCTCTCCGGTTCCGCCCGGGTGTTCCAGCGCGATGGGCTGGGCCGCGAGCGGCTCATCGTCGAGCACGGGCGCGGGCATTTCCTTGCCGAAGTGGGCCAGCTCTCGGGTGGCCCGGCGCTCGTGGACGGCATGGCGCTCGAACCCACCGATGCGATCCTGATACCGCCGGATCAACTGCGCGCGGCCATCGTCGCCGAAGCCGAACTCGGCGAGCGCATCGTGCGCGCGCTGATCCTGCGCCGCGTCTCGCTCATCGAAAAAGGCGCGGGCGGGCCGATTCTCGTGGGCAAGCACGACGATCCCGCGCTCGTTTCGCTGCAGGGTTTCCTCACGCGCAACGGCCATCCGTATTCCGTGCTCGACGAGCGCGACGAAAGCATGCTGGGCTTGATCGAGCGTTTCGCCGCGCGCTGCGAGGATCTGCCGCTCGTGATTTGCCCCGACGGCTCGGTGCTGCGCCATCCCACTGCGCCCGAACTGGCCACGTGCCTCGGCATCCTGCCCGAACTGAACGGCGAGCGCGTCTACGACGTGGCCGTGGTGGGCGCGGGCCCCGCGGGCCTGGCAACGGCGGTGTATGCGGCGTCCGAAGGGCTCTCGGTGATCGTGCTCGATTCCCGCGCGCCGGGCGGCCAGGCGGGTGCAAGCTCGCGCATCGAGAACTATCTTGGGTTTCCCACCGGCATCTCGGGCCAGGCGCTCGCGGGCCGCGCGTTCGTCCAGGCGCAAAAGTTCGGCGCGCACGTCGCGATTCCGGTGACGGTGCGCGCGCTGCATTGTGATGAAGTCCCGCGCCGCCTAACGACCTGCAGCGGCGACGTCCGTGCGCATACCGTGGTGATCGCGAGCGGCGCGGTGTATCGCAAGCCCGCCATCGAGGGGATCGACCGCTATACGGGCCGCGGTATCTATTACTGGGCCTCGCCGGTGGAGGCGAAACTTTGCAAGCACGAGAACGTCGTGCTCGTCGGTGGCGGCAACTCGGCGGGGCAGGCCATCGTGTATCTCTCCACGCATGCGCGCCAGATCGACGTGCTGATCCGCAAGGCCGGCTTCGAATCGACGATGTCGCGCTACCTGATCGACCGCATTGCCTCGCTCCCGAACGTGCACGTGCACGGGCATAGCGAGATTGGCGCCCTTGGCGAAGACGCGAGCGGACTCGCTGGCGTGCGCCTCAAAACGCCGTGCCCCGAAGGCATCGACCATTTCGATGCGCGCCATCTGTTCCTGTTTACGGGCGCGGACCCGAACACGGGATGGCTGCGCGCATGCGGCGTCGCCCTCGACCCGCACGGGTTCGTGCTGACCGGCGATAACGAATCGTGTAGCCTGGCGACTTCGGTGGAAGGCGTCTACGCCATCGGCGACGCGCGCGCGGGCTCGACCAAGCGCGTGGCCGCGGCGGTCGGCGAAGGCGCGGCCGTGGTCGCGCAAATCCATCAGCGGCTCGCCGCGCTAAGGCCGGTGACGGTGGTCGCGGGCGTTCATGCGTGAGCGCGCGGCGGACATTGCCGCCACGCCCACCGCAGGCAGTGCCGCCACTTCCGGCCACACGCCGACGCTGCCTCTAGCGGCGGCGCGCACGCTGCATCTCGCGGCGCAGGGGCTGCTTGCGCCGCCGCGCCGCAAGGCCACGAAAGACGACTTGCTCGACGCGATCCGGCGCATGGCGCAATTGCAGATCGACACCATCCACGTGGTCGCGCGCAGTCCCTACTTCGTGCTGTTCAGCCGCGTCGGCGCCTTCGAGCCCGCGTGGCTCGACGCACACCTCGCCGAAGGGCGGCTCTTCGAATACTGGTCGCATGAGGCGTGCTTTCTGCCGATCGAAGACTATGGGCTGCTGCGCCACCGCATGCTCGACCCCTCCGGCATGGGCTGGAAATACGCAGCCGGGTGGCACGCCCAACACCGCGACGAGATCGACGCGCTGGTCGCGCGCATCCGCTCCGAGGGCGCCGTGCGCTCCGCCGATTTCGCGCGCGCCGAGGGGAAAAAAGGCAGCGGCTGGTGGGACTGGAAGCCGGAGAAACGGCATCTGGAAGTGCTGTTCGCGACCGGCGCGCTCATGGTGGCGGAGCGGCGCAATTTCCAGCGCGTCTACGACGTGACCGAGCGCGTGCTGCCGCACTGGAACGACGCACGCGATCTGCCGCCGCGCGCCGTGGCGGAGCGCGAGCTCCTCTTGCGCTCCTGCCGCGCGCTCGGCGTGATCCGCGCGGACTGGGCCGCCGATTATTTCCGCTTGCCGCGCCGCCCGTATGCCGATGCACTGCACGCGCTCGCCGACGCGGGCGAGCTGCTGCCCGTGCGCGTGGAAGGCTGGAAACACGACGCGTTCGTGCACCGCGACTACGCCGCGCTCATCGACGATGCGGCGAGCGGCACGCTCGCCTCCACCGTCACGACCCTCCTCTCGCCGTTCGATCCGGTGGTATGGGACCGCAAGCGGGCACTCGCGCTATTCGACTTCGACTATGCGATCGAATGCTACCTTCCCGCTGCCAAACGCAAGTACGGTTATTTCGTACTCCCGATTTTGCATCGCGGGCGGCTGATCGGGCGCGTCGATGCGAAGGCGCATCGCGCGCAAGCGGTGTTCGAGGTGAAGTCGCTGTATCTGGAGCCCGGCGTGCGTACAAGCGGACGCCTGGTGGCCGACGTGCGCCGCGCGCTGCAGCGTTGTGCGGACTGGCACGGCACGCCGGAGCTGCGCATCGGCGCGGCGCCGGACGGCCTCGCGGCCGCCCTGCTGGCATCGTGATGCGTGCTGCTGCGCTGAAGGGAAAGGCGCATCCGCACGCATTGACGGAGGCTAGTGCTCCAGTTTCGCGCGCAACTCGCGCGCCGCTTCCAGCAACCCTTCATAGCCCGAACGCGCGTGCTGCGGCAGATCGGGATCGCCCACGAGCGCGCCCAGCGTTTCAACGAGGCTGAAGACGAGGCCCTTGGCCGCGCCCGCCGCGATGTTGCCGGACTTCACGCCTTCGTCGACGTGAGTAAGGGCCGCGTTCAGATTGTCCAGATCCGGTCGCGGCGTAGCGCCGCCCGGGTTTTGAGCGTCCTGCTTTTGCGTGTCTTCGCTCGTCATGATGAACTCGATCTCCCTTGGTGAGCTGTCTTTCAATGAATCCCGCACTTTTTATTTATATACCGATCCCGCACAGTCGTCCATTCGACGCCGACGGCGCTGCGGGTGGCGAGCCGGGATCGCGGAGTGCGCTCCCGAATCTTCTCACCTTTGCCGACGGCTCGCCGATGCCGCAGGCGCGGCGGCTTGCCGCCCCCTGATCCGACCACAACGAAAAATGCCTTGAAATCAGGGCTGAAGGTGTTTTGGACTTTCGATCTGCTGCCGCAGCGTGCCGCTGAACGAGAGCACCGGGGGTACGCTTCGGCCGCTCCCGAAAACACTCACCTTTGCGCGCCGAGGGGTCGGCTCGAGCCACTTCGAGTGCGCTTACCGATTGATTTCTGCTCACCGGACGGATCGTCGATTTGTGTGTTTACCCCTTGTTTTCAAGGCATTTTCTCGCGCAGCGGCGTGGCCCGCGCGCATGCACGCGTCGATCGACGGTGCGTCGCCGCCCGCAAGCACGATCACTCCCGAAAAGCCTCACCTTTGGCTCGAACGCGCCTTGACGCCCGCCTTGACGCCATTGCCGCGCCTCTCCAGACTGGGGTCTCCTCACGTCCACCGTCCCGAGTGCCATGAGCCACGTCACGCCGTTCATCGCCGATCGTTTTCATCACGCCGCACAGCACTATCTGATCGGGCGCCCCGCGTATTCGCCCGCCTTGATTCGTCGCGTCGCGCAGCACGCGGGTCTCGATGGTTCACAACGTCTGCTCGATCTCGGCTGCGGCCCCGGCCAGCTTTCGCTCGCGTTCGCCAGTTGGGTGGGGCAGGCCGTCGCCGTCGATCCCGAACCCGCCATGCTCGAAATCGCCGCGCAACTCGGTGCGGGCATTGCGCCGAACATCGAATATCGCCGGGGCAGTTCGTACGATCTCGGCACCGAAATGGGCGCATTCCATCTCGCCGTGATCGGCCGTGCGTTTCACTGGATGGACCGCGGCGACACGCTCGCGCGCCTCGACACGATGCTCGCACCGCGTGGCGCACTCGCGCTTTTCAATACCGCGCACCTCGACGATCCGCTGCGCCCCTGGGCGCGCGAATATCGCGACCTGCTCGACCGTTACGCCAATACGGACCCCGCTCGCGCACACCGCAAATCGCCGGACTGGGAAAGCGATCTCGACGTGCTCGCGCGCTCCCCGTTTGCGGCGGTCGAACGTGTCTCGGTCGTGGAGTACCGGCGCGTGAGCGCCGCTCAGCTGCGAGCCCGCCCCCTTTCGATGTCGAGCCTCTCGCGCGAGCGCCTCGGCGAACGGCTCGACGCGCTGCTCGCCGACATCGACGCCCTCGTGGCCGCGCATGCCGACTCCGACGACAGCCTCGTTGAGCGTATCGAATCGACGGCGACGATCGCCATGCGCGCATTTGCGTGAGTCCAAGCGTGAGTCTTCGCGTGAGTCCTTGCCTGAACGATGCCGCGCGATGCGGTATCGTAGATGCCAATATGATCAGCGATCAGGGAAACACGATGAGCTACGCAACGAACGCGCCCGCGCGCAAGGAAATCGACTCGCTCAGCGGGCCCGCCGTCCTCGAATTCGGCACCGACTGGTGCGGCTATTGCCAGGGCGCGCAGCCGCTGATCGGCGCGGCTTTCGAGCGCAACCCCCAGGTGCGCCGCCTCAAGGTGGAAGACGGGCCGGGCCGCGCGCTGGGCCGCTCGTTTCGCGTGAAGCTCTGGCCCACGCTCATCTTCCTGCGCGACGGGGCCGAGGTGGCGCGCGTGGTGCGTCCGCAGCACGCCGCGGAACTCGACGAGGCGTTTGCTTCGCTCGGTTGATGGCTCGTATGCGGTTCGAACCCTCTGCGCGGACCGCTCCCGAAAACTCTCACCTTTGAGCGCTGGCGCGTCTCGTTGTTACGCGCCGATGCGCCGCGCCGCCCTCACTCTTCCAGCCCGGCGAGCAGATCGTCGATCGCGCGGTACACACGCTCGACCACCTCCGGCCCGACCTGCGCTTCGAGCGCCTCATAGCGCGCCTCGAGATCCTTCGAAATCGCCGTCACGAGCCGATGGCTCTTCTTCGTGAGCGAGACGAGCACGCGCCGCTGGTCGTCGGCGAAACGCTCCTTCGTGACGAGGCCGAGCGCCTCCATGCGCGCGAGCACGCCCGCCATGCTCGGGCTGGAAATCGTGCACAGATCCGAAATATGCCTTGGCTCGAGCGGGCCGCTTTCGTTGAGCGCGCGGATCACGCGCCACTGCTGTTCGGTCAGCCCGTGCGACGTGATGAGCGGGCGAAAGCGTTCCATCATCTTTTCGCGCGCGCGCAGCAGCAACATGGGCAGGTTGCGGTGGGCAACGCGAGTGGTCGGACGCGAAGTATCGGACATGGCGGTTTCGGCTAGGCGAGGATCCGGTCGCCCCTGGTTCGGCCATCAACTTTGGGAAAAGATCTGACAAAGCCGTGCCCCAGGGGAAACCCGCGAAATTCTCATCGATGATTGACGACCGATGATAGCAAGCGCACTATCGCTAACATATTAGTGTTTCCGGTAGGTCAATCCAAGCCATGTTTTCCGTTGCCGATCATCTGCTGCACGTCGAAGGCGAGGCCTTGCCGCGCGACGTGAGCGCCGACGCGGTACGATCCGTGCTCGCCACGGGCGCGGCATGCCGTGCGCCGGTGAGCGGCGCCGTCTACGGCACGCTGCTCAACGACCGCAATGCGCTCGAAGCGCTGGGCGACGCCGTGAACGCGCCCCCTTACAAGGCGCCGCCGCGTGCGCCGATCCTCTACCTCAAGCCGCGCAATACGCTCGCGGGCCATCGCGCTCGCGTCACCGTGCCGGGCAGCGAGGGCGTGGAGGTAGGTGCGTCGCTCGGCATCGTGATCGGCCGCACGGCCGCGCGCGTAGCGGCGCACGATGCGTTCGCTTACATCGCGGGCTATACGCTCGTCGCCGATATCAGCGTGCCGCACGCCAGCGTCTATCGTCCTTCGGTGCGCTTTCGCGCCCGCGACAATTTCTGCGTGATCGGTCCGGCCGTGGTCGCGCGCCGTCATGTGGCCGATCCCGATCGGCTCGCCATCGCCGTCAACGTGGAAGGCCGGGCCGGGTTCGGCGCCACGACGGCAAGCTGCGTGCGCGGCGTCGCCCAGCTGCTTGCCGACGTTACGGACTTCATGACGCTCGCCCCCGGCGACGTCATCACGCTCGGCGTGCCGCATGGTGCGCCCGTCGTGCTGGCCGGCGAACGCGCAAGGCTTGCGATCGGCGACTGGGCGTCACTCGAGATCGAATTCGTTGCGCCATGCGCGGCGCCGGGAGCACGAGCATGATGCGCGGACGCGTTGCCTATGCGGGCGCGATACACGATGCGACGCCCGAAGGAAGCCGCGTGCGGCTCGCCGACGGCCGCGTGCGCGAAGAGCACGAGGTCGTGTGGCTCGCGCCGTTCGAGCCCGGCACGATCTTCGCGCTCGGCCTCAATTACGCCGAGCACGCAAAGGAACTGCAGTTCTCGAAGCAGGAAGAGCCGCTCGTGTTCCTCAAGGGGCCGGGCAGCGTGATCGGCCATCGCGGCACCACGCGCCGCCCGGCCGGCGTCACGTTCATGCATTACGAGTGCGAGCTTGCCGTCGTGATCGGCCGCACCGCGCAGAACGTGCAGCGCGAGCACGCCATGCAGTACGTGGCGGGGTACACGATCGCTAACGACTACGCCATCCGCGATTATCTCGAGAACTACTACCGCCCGAACCTGCGCGTGAAGAACCGCGACGGCGGTACCGTGCTTGGCCCCTGGTTCGTCGAAGCCGCCGACATTGCGGACGTCAACGCGCTCGGCCTGCGCACGTACGTGAACGGCGAACTCAGGCAGAACGGCAACACGCGCGATTTCGTCACCGGCATCGCCGAACTCATCGAATATTTGAGCGGCTTCATGACGCTCGCCCCCGGCGACGTCATCCTGACCGGCACACCGGAAGGCGTCGTCAACGTGAACGCGGGCGACGAAGTGGTGTGCGCGATCGACGGCCTGGGCCGCCTCGTCAACACGATTGCGAGCGACACCGACTACGGACGCTGAGGCGCCAACGCATCGAACTGGATCGGATCGAATCAAGGGTAAGTTAGCTATGCGAATTGAACATCTCATCAACGGCCGCACGCATGCCGGGCGTGACTACTTCGAAACCGTGAACCCGGCCAACCAGGACGTGCTCGCGGAAGTGGCGCGCGGTGGCGCCGGGGAAGTCGATCTCGCTGTGCGAGCCGCAAAAGAGGCCTTTCCCGCCTGGGCCGCGAAGCCTGCCACCGAACGTGCGAAGGTCATCCGCAAGCTCGGCGAACTGATTGCGAAGAGCGTGCCCGAAATCGCGCAGACGGAAACGAAAGACACAGGGCAGACGATTTCGCAAACGGGCAAGCAGCTCGTGCCGCGCGCCGCCGACAACTTCAGCTACTTCGCCGAAGTCTGCACGGCCGTGGACGGCCATACCTACCCCACGCCGACGCACCTGAACTACACGCTGTTTCATCCGGTGGGCGTGTGCGCGCTCATCTCGCCGTGGAACGTGCCGTTCATGACCGCCACATGGAAGGTCGCGCCCTGTCTCGCGTTCGGCAACACCGCCGTGTTGAAGATGAGCGAGCTTTCGCCGCTCACGGCCTCGATGCTCGGCCAGCTCGCGCTCGATGCGGGCATTCCGGCCGGCGTGCTCAATGTCGTGCACGGCTACGGCAAGGAAGCGGGCGAGCCGCTCGTCGCTCATCCCGATGTGCGCGCGGTCTCGTTCACGGGGTCGACCGCCACGGGCAATCGCATCGTGCAGGCGGCGGGCCTCAAGAAGTTCTCGATGGAGCTTGGCGGCAAGTCGCCGTTCGTCATTTTCGACGACGCCGATTTCGAGCGCGCGCTCGACGCCGCCGTGTTCATGATCTTCTCGAACAACGGCGAGCGCTGCACGGCCGGCTCGCGCATATTGGTGCAGCGCTCGATCTATGCGAAGTTCGCCGAGCGCTTCGTCGAGCGCGCAAAGCGCATCAGCGTGGGTGATCCGCTCGACGAGAAGACCATCGTCGGCCCGATGATCAGCCAGGGTCATCTCGCGAAGGTGCGCAGCTATATCGAGCTTGGAGGCAACGAGGGCGCGACGCTCGCGTGCGGCGGCCTCGACGCTCCGGCGCTGCCCGACGCACTGAGGAAGGGCAACTTCGTTCAGCCGACCGTGTTCGTCGATGTCGACAACCGCATGCGCATTGCGCAGGAAGAGATCTTTGGGCCGGTCGCGTGCCTCATCCCCTTCGAGGACGAGGCCGACGCGATCCGCCTGTCCAACGACATCGCCTATGGTCTGTCCAGCTACGTGTGGACGGAGAACGCGGGCCGGGCGTTGCGCGTGGCGGCCGCCATCGAAGCGGGCATGTGCTTCGTGAACAGCCAGAACGTGCGCGACCTGCGGCAGCCGTTCGGCGGCACGAAGGCTTCGGGCGTGGGCCGCGAGGGCGGCACGTGGAGCTATGAAGTTTTTCTCGAACCGAAGAACGTGTGTGTTTCGCTCGGTTCGCATCACATTCCGCACTGGGGCGTCTAATGGGCAAACTCGCGCTGGCAGCGAAGGTCACGCACGTGCCTTCCCTCTACCTTTCCGAACTCGATGGGCCTCATAAGGGCTGCCGTCAATCCGCCATTGACGGCCATCTTGAGATTGGCCGGCGCTGTCGCGAGCTGGGCGTCGATACGATCGTCGTCTTCGATGTGCACTGGCTCGTCAACAGCGAGTATCACGTCAATTGCGCCCCGCGCTTCGAAGGCGTCTACACGAGCAACGAACTGCCGCATTTCATCAAGAACATGCCTTACGCCTATCCCGGCAATCCGCAGCTCGGCCATCTGATTGCCGAGGTCGCGAACGAGATGGGCGTGAAGAGCCGCGCGCACAGCGAGACGACGCTCGACCTCGAATACGGCACGCTCGTGCCGATGCGCTACATGAATTCAGACCAGCATTTCCGTGCCGTATCGGTGGCGGGCTGGTGCGTGTGGCACGACCTCGCCACGAGCGCGCGCTTCGGTCTTGCCGTGCGCCGCGCGATCGAGGAGCGCTACGACGGCACGGTCGCGATACTCGCGAGCGGGTCGCTAAGCCACCACTTCGCCAACAACGGCACGGCCGACGAATACATGCACAAGGTCTGGGATCCTTTTCTCGAAGCCACCGATCGCACTGTCGTGGCGATGTGGGAGCGCGGCGACTGGAAGACCTTTTGCGCCATGCTGCCGATGTACAGCGAGAAGTGCTGGGGCGAAGGCGGCATGCACGACACGGCCATGCTGCTCGGCGCGCTCGGCTGGGACCGCTATGAAGGCCGCGCGGAAATCGTCACGCCTTATTTCGGCAGTTCGGGCACCGGGCAGATCAATGCGATCCTGCCAGTCACGCCGCTGCCGGCTTGAAGGACGGGAGAACGCCATGCCCCATCTCACCCTCGAATACAGCGCGAATCTCGCCGATGCCACGAGCATCGGTCAGCTGTGCGAAACGCTTGCCCACGTGCTCGACGCGCAGCGCGACGAAGCCGGCGCACGCGTTTACCCCCGTGGCGGCATTCGCACGCGTGCGTTGCGCTGCGACCAGTTCTTCGTTGCCGATGGCGATCCCGGGAACGCCTTCGTGCACGGTTGCCTGAAGATCGGTGCGGGCCGCTCCCAGGCCGTGCGCAAGGCGACCGGCGACGCGCTCTTCGAAGCGATGAAACAGCACTTCGAGCAGGCCTTCGCCACGCGCGGCCTCGCGCTCTCGCTCGAAATCGTCGAGTTCAGCGAGGAAGGCACGTGGAAGCATAACAACCTGCATGCCCGGATCAAAAACGTGAGTTCATGATGCTAGATCAGCAAACCATCCGCGAACTGGCTGCGCAGCTCGACGAAGCGGAACGCACGCGCACGCAGCTGCGCCACTTTTCGCGCGCGCATCCCGGCATGACGATCGACGACGGCTACGCGATCCAGCGAGAGTGGGTCAAGCTCAAGCTCGCCGCCGGGCACACGATCAAGGGACGCAAGATCGGCCTCACGTCGCGCGCCATGCAGCGCAGCTCGCAGATCGACGAACCCGACTACGCGCCGCTGCTCGACAGCATGTTCATTCCCTCCGGCAGCGATATTCGCGCCGATCGTTTCATCGCGCCGCGCGTGGAAGTGGAACTGGCGTTCGTGCTCAACCGGCCGCTGCAAGGACCGGATGTCACGCTCTTCGACGTGCTCGACGCCACCGCGTACGTGACGCCGGCCATCGAGATCATCGACGCGCGCATCGAGCAATTCGACCGCGAGACCAAGGCGCCGCGCAAGGTGTTCGATACGATCTCCGATTTCGCGGCCAACGCGGGGGTGGTGCTGGGCGGCCGCCCGGTGAAGCCGCTCGACGTGGACCTGCGCTGGGTCGGCGCCCTGCTCTACAAGAACGGCGCCGTTGAGGAAAGCGGGCTCGCCGCTGCCGTGCTGAATCATCCGGCCACGGGCGTGGCGTGGCTCGCGAACAAGATCGCGCGCCACGACGAGCGCCTCGAAGCCGGCGACGTCATTCTGAGCGGCTCGTTCACGGCTCCGATTCCGGCGCGCGCCGGCGATACGTTCCATGCCGACTACGGCCCGCTTGGCGGCATCGGCTTCAATTTCATCTGATCAGGAGTCCGGAAGGCATGTCCGCACCCGCCAACCCGTTCAAGCGCGCGCTCGCGCAAGGCCGCCCGCAGATCGGCCTGTGGGCCGCGCTGGCCGACTCGTACGTGACCGAACTGCTCGCGAACACGGGCTTCGACTGGCTGCTCATCGACGGCGAACACGCGCCCAACGATCTGCGCAGCACGCTCGCGCAGTTGCAAGCCGTCGCGCCCTACCCTGCGCACCCGATCGTCCGGCCGGTGCGCAACGACACCGCGATCATCAAGCAACTGCTCGACATCGGCGCGCAAACGCTGCTCGTACCGATGATCGAGAACGCCATCGAGGCGCGCGCCGCCGTGGCTGCGACGCGTTATCCGCCGCACGGCGTGCGTGGCGTGGGCAGTGCGCTCGCGCGCGCCTCGCGCTGGAACGGCTCGCCCGATTATCTGCACCACGCCGCCGACGAACTATGCGTGCTCGTGCAGGTGGAGACGACGGGCGCGCTCGCGCAACTCGACGAGATCGCGAACGTGGAAGGCGTGGACGGCGTGTTCTTCGGCCCCGCGGACCTGAGCGCTTCGATGGGCCTCCTCGGCCAACCGGGCGCGCCGCAGGTGCGCGAGGCGATCTGCGAAGGCATCCGCACCGTGCGCGCGCAAGGCAAAGGCGCGGGCGTACTCGCGGCGGACCCCGCAATCGCGAACGAATATCTCGCAGCGGGCGCGACTTTCGTCGCCGTGGGCAGCGATGTTTCGCTTCTGGCGCGCAGCGCCAGCGAACTCGCCGCGAAATTCCGCCAGCCTGCGCCTCGCGGCTGAACCCCTTCTATTCAACTCGGCGCGCTTCTTATTCGTCATCTTGCCGGCTCGCCACCAGCTTCGCGAGCACGGCCGCCAACACCTCGCGCTCGTGTTCGCTCAACGTGGCGAGGATCGCTTCATTCGTCGCCTTCGAAAGGGTCGCCGCGCGCCGGTAGGTGCCGCGGCCCTGCGCCGTGAGCGCGACGAGCACGCCGCGCGCATCCGCCTCGTTCGACGTCTTGGCGAGCAGGCCCTTTCGTTCGAGCACGTCGGTGGCGCGGCTCGCCTGGCTGCGGTCGAGATTCGACACACGCCCGAGGTCCGACACCGACAACGGTCCGAACGCACCCACGCTGAGCAGCAGCCTCGCCTCCGTGAGCGAGAGCGAGAGCGCCGACTCGAACGCGTCGCTCATCGTGCGGTCGGTTTGCTTCTTGAGCACATGAAGCCGGTACGTGAACAGCGCTTCGATGTCGTACTTCCCCGTCATTTGTCTTCCCGCCTTTTTTCACCAGCCGCGGCAGTGCGGCAACGCCGCCAGCATAGCATCGTCAGAAGACCTTTTTTTGCAGGCCTTTTACGAACAATTTGATGCTTGCGCACGCATTTATTTGGGCGTAGGATCGGCGTAATCAGAGCCTGAAAACGAGGAGACTTTCATGAATGAAAACATCGGGCGCTCGCGCCCCGAATGGTGCGATCCCGTGGAGTGGGAAACTCGCGTGCAGCTTGCTGCCGTGTATCGCGTGTTTCATCTCATGGGTTGGACCGAGCTCATCTTCAATCACATTACGCTACGCGTGCCAGGGCCGCACAAGCACTTCCTCATCAACCCGTTCGGGCTCACGTATGACGAGGTCAAGGCCTCGAATCTCGTCAAGGTCGACGTCGACGGCAACATCCTCAGCCCGAGCGATTATCCGATCAACCCGGCGGGCTTCGTGATTCATAGCGCGATCCACGCAAACGTGGAAGACGCCCATTGCGTGATGCACACGCACACCACGGCGGGGCTCGCGGTGGCGTGCATGGAGGGCGGCCTCGCGTACACGAACTTCTATTCGGCACAGCTGCACGACATGGTCGCCTATCACGATTTCGAGGGCATCACGGTGCACGCGGACGAAAAATCGCGCATTCTGCAGTCGATGGGTGACAAGCGGCTGCTCATCCTGCGCAATCACGGGCTGCTCTCGCATGGCGTGAGCCTCGCGCATGCTTTTGCGCTGCTCTGGACGCTCAATCGCGCGTGCGAAGTGCAGGTCGTGACCGACTCCATGCGCGGCCAGACGCTGCCCATCGCGCCGGCCATTACCGAGCGCGCCACGCGCGACTCGCTGCAGTTCTCGCCCGCGCACGGCGCGGGACAGAACGTGCTCGATGCGCTGATCCGGCGCGTGGCACGCATCGATCCTTCTTACCAGGATTAGCCTTGACCAACCACGATCAAACAGGAGTACCAGCTTGAGTACCCCGCATCCAAAGATCACCGTCGTGGGCGGCGGTGCGATCGGCGGCCTGATCGCGGCGCGTCTTGCGCGCTCGGGCATCGCGGTGAGCCTGCTCGCGCGCGGCGCGCATCTGAAGGCCATCCGTCGCGACGGTCTCACGGTCATCGAAAGCGACACCCGCTACACGCAAGCCATCAACGCGACCGACAACGCCGCCGCGCTCGGCGCGCAAGACCTCGTCTTCGTCTGCCTGAAAGGCCAGGCACTCGTGCAGGCGGCGCCTTCGCTCGCCCCGCTCGTCGGTCCGCACACGCATATCGTCTCGGCGATGAACGGCGTGCCCTGGTGGTTTCTCCACGCGTTCGGCGGCGCCCATGCGGACGGCCGCCTCGAAGCGGTCGATCCCGGCGGCGCCGTATCGGCTGCGTTGCCGCCCGCGCAGGCCTCGGGCTGCGTCGTGCATCTGTCGTCGTCGATCGCTGGGCCCGGCGTGATCCGCAAGGGCAACGGCAATCATCTGATCGTCGGCGAGGGCGCGCCGCAAATGGCCGCGCGGGCGCAAGAGGCGCGCGACCTGCTCGCCAGGGCCGGCTTCGAAGTCACCAAAGCCGCGCCCATACAGGCCGACATCTGGGCGAAGCTCTGGGGCAACATGACGATGAACCCCATCAGCGCGCTCACGCGCTCGACCGCCGACGTGATTCTCGACGATCCGCTCACGGCAGGGCTCGTGAGCACGATCATGGCCGAGGCGCGCGAGATAGGCGAAGCGCTCGGCATTCGCATCGAAATGACGATCGAGGCGCGCAACGCGATCACGCGCAAGCTCGGCGCCTTCAAGACTTCCATGCTGCAAGACGTGGAAGCCGGCCGCTCGCTCGAGGTCGAAGCGCTGCTCGGTGCGCCGCATGAACTGGCGCGGCGTGTGGGCGTCGCGGCGCCGTCGCTCGGCATGCTCTATGGCCTCGCGCGCCAGCTCAATGCCAATCTCGAGGCGGCGCGCGCAGCGCGTTCCTGATCCTTTGCTGAACGGCTAAAGCGGCATCGGGGATGCGTGAAGCGTCCCCATTATCAGCGCGGGATCCTGCGCGCCCCGCCCGCGTCTGCCGTCAAAAGACGGCATACTGCCGGGCATAGCCAGCTCTCACGTTTCGCGCGCCGCGTCGTTGGCGGCACCGCAAACGCCCAGTTGCCCGGCACCGCAAAGCCTGGGGCACAAAACATGCGGTAGCGCGTCAAACGTTCCGACGAATCGGGCGGCGACACTGCCGCGTCCAGCGTGCTTCCCCAGCCGCGCGTCTCGTCCCGCTGTCTTCTCTCCCGACGCCACTGATGGGTCGCCGCTGTCGCGGCCCGTATGCCAATGACAAGGATGTTGCTTTCTTTCGCCTTTCGATTGCCGCGCGCCAGACGAACGCCGCGGCTTCATGCCCTGCTCGCCGTCTTCGCTTGCGCGACGCTCGCGTTCGGCGCGTCGAGCGTCACGGCGGCGACGCCCGCCGCCATCGCCGAAGCGCTCAAGCCCGCCGCGAGTCCGGCACACCCCGCTCAGCCCGCCGCGCACCCGGACAACGCAGCCGCGCCCGTGGCGCTGACGCCTAGCCAGGCGCAAGCGGCCCTGCAGGTTCTCGACGACCCTGTGCAGCGCAGCCGCGTAGAAGATACGCTGCGCGCCATCGCCGCCGCCGGCGCGCTCGCCGCGCCGGCCTCCGTGGGCGTGCCGGCCAGTGCGCCCGCTGGGACCGCTGCGGCCGCTGCGGCCGCTTCGGCCGCTGGCGCGTCGGCGGCCACGCCCGCCTCGGCGCCGCTCGCGGGGGCGCTGCGCTCCAACGGTCTCGTCGTGCAGGTCGCCTCTCACGCCGCGCGCGGCACGCGCATGCTCGGCCAGCATCTGGGCCAAACGTTCGCGACGCTGCTCGACCTGTGGGCCACGCGCAACTGGTGGCAGGACCATCTCAATACACCGCAGGGCCACGCCCTGCTGCTCGATCTGCTGCGTGTGCTGGTGCTCACACTCGTGCCCGCGCTCGCGCTCGCAACGGTGCTACGCCGGGTCGTCACTGCGCCGGAGCGCGCCATTGCCGCGCATCAAGCCGCAAAGCAGCGCGAGGACGGTGAGCCGCCGCAAGCCACCGTACCGCAACCGCAAACACCCGAAGCCACCGGCACGAGCGCCGCGCTCGCCGCGCAAGCGAAGTCCGCGCAAGCACAAGGCGATGCGGACAAAGGCGCGCTGCGCGAAGCGGCCGCCATGGAGACGACTGTCGGTAAAGCCGCGACGCACCGCGATCCGGACGCCGGACCGAACGTGAATGCGGACGTCAACGCCTCCGCGCGTGCAACGGTCGTCGCCGCGCAAGCTCAGGACGACGCAGAGGCCTCGCCCAAAAGCGCCGCCAAACGCGCGAAAGAAGCGTATCAGGCGCTGCGCGGCGCCCATCACTGGAGCCTGCTGCAACGGTTGCCGGGCGCCCTGCTCGTCATGCTGCTCGAAGCCGTTCCCGTGATCGGTTTCGGCCTGTGCGCGGCTTTCGTGCTCTCGCTCTTCGGCCCCGACGACGCGGCATCCGCCGAAGCGGTCGGCCATATCGTCGATACGTATGTGGTTTGCCGGGTCATCGTCATGTTCGGCAAGCTGCTGTTCGCGCCCGACGCCGCCGCGCTGCGCCTCGTGCCGCTCGCCGATAACTGGGCCGCCTACGCGCAACGCTGGCTCGTTCGCATCGTCGTGATCGGCGGTGTGGGCGGCGCGATTGGCGCCGCGCTGCCGCTCGGCATGACCGAAGATGCGAATCTCGCGCTCGTGAAGGTCGTCGCGCTGATCGGCCACCTCGCGCTCGTCGTGATGATCGTGCAACTGCGCCGCCCCGTCGCCGATGCCATGCGCAAGGCGGCCGCAAGGCATGGCGCTTACGCGTGGTTCGCGCAGTGGTTCGCCGATATCTGGGTCGGCGTGGCGCTCTTCGTCGTCATCGCGCTGTGGTTCGTCTGGGCGCTCGATGTGCGCGGCGGCTACGGCGAGCTGGTGCGCTCGGGCGGTCTCTCGCTCGTCGTGCTGCTTGCCGCGCGGGTCAGCGCCATTGTGCTGCTCGGGGCGCTGAGCCGCGTGTTCGGCCTGCGCAATGATCACGAGAACATGAGCTTCGGGCAGCGCCGCGCTTATCGCTACTATCCCGCGCTGCGGCGCATCGTGATCGCCGCGATCTGGATCGTGACGCTCGATGTGCTGCTGCACGTCTGGGGCCTGCGTCCCGCGCGCCTGCTCGCGCTCGCGCCCATCGGGCATCTGATCGGCTCGGCGCTGCTCACGATCGTCATCGCCATCGTCGCCGCCGTCGCGATCTGGGAGCTCGCGAACGGCGCCGCCGACCGGCGCCTGCAAGCCTGGACCGACGCCGGGGACTTCGTGCGCGCCGCGCGCCTGCGCACGCTCTTGCCGATGTTTCGCACCACGCTGCTCGTTGCGATCCTCGTCGTGGTCGGGCTCACCGCGCTTTCGCAGCTCGGCGTGAACACGGCGCCGCTCATCGCGGGCGCCAGCATCTTCGGCGTGGCGCTCGGCTTTGGCTCGCAAAAGCTCGTGCAGGACTTCATCACGGGCATTTTCCTGCTGACCGAAAACGCCATGCAGGTGGGCGACTGGGTGACGGTGGCGGGCGTGTCGGGCACCGTCGAGTTCCTCTCGATCCGCACCGTGCGGCTGCGCGGCGGCGACGGCTCGCTCTACACCGTGCCGTTCAGCTCGGTGACGACCGTGAACAACACGAACCGCGGCATCGGCAACGCGGCCGTCAAGGTGCAGATCGCGCACGGCGCGGATCTGCAGCGCGCCATCGACACGTTGAAGGACATCGGCGCCGAAATCCGCAAGGAAGACGCCTTCAAGGACGGCATTCTCAGCGACTTCGCCTACTGGGGCGTCGATCAGGTGGACGGCGCGAGCGTGACGCTCGTCGGCCAGATCCAGTGCAAGGACTCGGCGCGCTGGGGCGTGCAGCGCGAGTTCAACCGCCGCGTGCTGCTGCGCTTCGCGGAGCGCGGCATCGAGCTCGCGAATCCGCAGCGCAACTTCCTTGTGGATATGTCGCGCGGCGACGACATCGAAGGCCGCACGTACGGCGACGATCTCGACGACGCTTCCGGAGGCAACGATCGCCCCCAACCGCGAGGCGCTTCGAAGGCGCCTTCGCAGGGCGGCAAGCCGCGCAGCGGCAAGAGCGGCGCATCGGGTGACGGCCAGGGTTCGTCGAGCGGCAAGCCCAACTGACACGGTGACGCCGCAGCCGGTGCGCAGCTCACGCGCACCGGCCTCACCTTCGCTTCTCGTTTTCGTGCTCCTGAAAAAGCTCACCTGAGCGCCGACAGCCGCACCGCGCCCCAACGCCGGCGCGGCAAAGTTCTCCGTCTAATCAATGGTCTGCGTACGGAGGCATGCTGCGCTGCACGCACGGGATCGCACGTCCCGAAGAAGCTCACCTTTGCGGCCGCCGCGCAACGTGTTGTTGGGAAAACGTCCAGCGCGGCGCTCAAACGAGGCCTGCCCCAGGTGCCCGATATAATTGGCGAGCCATTCAACGAGGACATCTCATGAAATCACTGATTGCCCTGGTCGCCGCTGCCACACTCGCAACGAGCGCGTTTGCCGCCAACCCCGTCGAGAAGTTGCCGTCGGGCGTCGTAGTCGAGCACCTCAAGCAAGGCACCGGCCCGCAACCCACCGCCACCGACGTCGTGCGCGTGAACTATCGCGGCACGCTCGCGAACGGCACGGAATTCGACAGCTCCGACAAGCATGGCGGCCCGGCAGTCTTTCCGCTCAATCGCGTGATTCCGTGCTGGACGCAAGGGGTGCAGAAGATGAAGGTCGGCGGCAAGGCGAAGCTCACCTGCCCGGCCGCGACGGCTTATGGCGATCGCGCCGTCGGCCCGATTCCGCCGAACAGCGACCTCACGTTCGAAGTCGAACTGATCGGCATCGGGCAGTAAGGGAAGCCTGCGGGCGCCTGGGCGAGGCCGGATGACAACGAGTCAGCGCCCAAACAAAAAGCCGGATGGTCATCCCATCCGGCTTTTTGCTCATCTGGGCCGAGCCTTACGCCTCGACGTCCTCGAAACTGAAAATCTCCGACTGGTCGTTGTACGAGAAGACCTCGCCGTAACGCGCCCACTCGATCACGGTATCGAGCGTTTCTTCGGCGTCGACATCGGAAAGCACGTCCTCCAGTTCCTGCTCGAAGCGCACGCGCGGCGCGCGATGGCCCGGCCGCTCGTCGAGCACCTTCTTGATCCGCGCCGCGAGCGGCACGTTGCGCAGCAGGTGATCGGCGAACATCAACTTGCGCGCCTGCGTGCCCATCTCGGCGAACACGCGCGCGGGCGGCGTGAGCAGCACGTCGCCTTCGCGCACGTCGGCAAAGCCTAGTTGCTGCAGCATTTCCACGATCGGGAACAGGTCGTCCACCTCCAGATGCAGCGAGCGTGCGATCTCCGGCATGTCGGCACGGCCGTGATACGGCGCGGCCGCCAGCGTCTCGATCAGGCCGGCCATGATGTTGGTCGACACATCGGGCAAGCGGCTGCCCACTTCGAGGCGGCGGTGCGTGGCTTCGGCGGCTTCGCGCGCGGTCATCTTCGAGTAGATGTCGTCCACGAGCTTGCGGAACGCCGGGTCGAGACGGTTGCGCGGATGCTTGAACGGCACCTTGATCTCGGCCGACACCCGCCCCGGGTTGGACGACAAGACGAGAATGCGGTCGCACATGAACACCGCTTCCTCGATGTTGTGCGTGACGATCAGTACCGACTTGATCGGCAGACGGCCTTGCGTCCACAAATCCAGCAAATCGGTACGCAGCGTTTCGGCGGTCAGCACATCGAGCGCCGAGAACGGCTCGTCCATCAGTAGCAGCGTCGGATCGACCACGAGCGCGCGCGCAAAGCCCACGCGCTGGCGCATGCCGCCCGAAAGCTCGCGCGGGTAGGCGTTTTCGAAGCCGTCCAGACCGATCAGGTCGATGGCCGCCAGCGCGCGTTCGCGACGCTCGCGCGCGCCGACGCCCTGCGCTTCGAGGCCCGCTTCCACGTTCTGCAGCACCGTGAGCCACGGGAACAGCGCGAACGTCTGGAACACCATCGAAACGCCCTCGGCCGGCCCTTCGAGCGGCTTGCCCAGCCAGCTCACCTCGCCTTCGGTCGGCTCGATGAGGCCGGAGATGATACGTAGCAGCGTGGACTTGCCCGAGCCCGAGCGGCCGAGCAAGCCGACGATTTCGCCCTCGCGCAGCGAGAGGTTCACGTCGTCGAGCACGAGGCGCTCGTCCTCTTTCTTCGCGAAGCCGCGCGAAACATGCTTGACGGCGAGCACTTCGCCGCCTGGAGTGGGCCGCATCGGCAGCAGATCGGATGAGACGATTTTCGGATTCAGCATGATGTCACTCCATCTCAATCGAGGCGCAGCCGGGACTCGGCGTAGGTGTACAGCGGACGCCAGAGCACGCGATTGAACAACGTAACGAACAGGGACATCATCGCGATGCCCAGAATGATTTTCGGGAAGTCGCCGGCAGCGGTCGTCTGCGCGATGTACGCGCCGAGGCCATGCGCGACGACCCTGGTGTCGCCCCACTGCACGAATTCGGAGACGATGCTCGCGTTCCACGCCCCGCCCGAGGCCGTAATGGCGCCCGTGATGTAGTACGGGAAAATGCCTGGCAGCATCGCCTTCTTCCACCATTGCCAGCCGCGAATGTGGAAGTTCTTCGCCGCTTCCTTGTAGTCGTTCGGGTACGCGGTCGCGCCGGCGATCACGTTGAAGAGGATGTACCACTGCGTGCCGAGCACGATCAGCGGCGAAAGCCAGATGTCCGGGTTCAGATGAAAGCGCACGATCACGATCACGAACACCGGGAACAGCAGGTTCGCCGGGAAGGCAGCGAGAAACTGTGCGAGCGGCTGGACCTTCTCCGCGAGCGCCGGACGCAGGCCGATCAGCACGCCGAGCGGCACCCAGATCACCGAGGCGATGGCGATCAGCAGCAGCACGCGCAAAAGCGTGATGAGGCCGAGCAGGAACACGTGCCAGACTTCGTCGAGCGTGACGCCGGTACGCACGTAGGCCACCACGTGCCATACGACGTACACGGTCAGCGCGATCACGAACACGGCCCACACGATGTCGCCCAGGCGCGAGCGCTTGCTGACCCGGGTGACGACGGGCAGCGCCTTGGGCAGTTGCACGCGCAACGGCACGCGCGCGAGCGTGGCGAGCAGGAAGCCCATCGGCACGAGCAGACGGTGAATGAGACGCGTGCGGCGAATGAGGTCGAGCAGCCACGACTCCGGGGCTTCGCCCGAGCTCGTGGTCTCCATGCGGAACTTGTCGGCCCACGCGACCAGCGGACGGAACAGCAACTGGTCGTACGCGAGAATCACGACGATCATCGCGAGAATCACCCAGCCCACCGCGTGCAGGTTCTTTTCGGCGATCGCCTGCGCCAGATATGCGCCGACACCGGGCAGCGTGATCGTGTTGTTGCCCACCGTGATCGCCTCGGAGGCCACCACGAAGAACCAGCCGCCCGACATCGACATCATCATGTTCCAGATGAGGCCCGGCATCGAGAACGGCACTTCGAGCTTCCAGAAACGCTGCCAGCCCGTGAGATGGAAGCCGCGCGAGACTTCATCGAGGTCGCGCGGCACCGTGCGCAGCGACTGGTAGAAGCTGAACGTCATGTTCCAGGCCTGGCTCGTGAAGATCGCGAAGATCGCGGCAAGCTCGGCGCCCAGCACGCGCGAGGGAAAGAGCGCGAGGAAGAACGTGACGGTGAACGAGATGTAGCCTAGCACCGGCACCGACTGCAGGATGTCCAGAATCGGCACGAGCACCTGGCCCGCGCGGCGGCTCTTCGCCGCGAGCGTGCCGTACCCGAGCGTGAAGATGAGCGAGGCCACCATCGCCGCCAGCATGCGCAGCGTGGTGCGCATCGCGTACTCGGGCAGATTGGCCGGGTCCAGCGAGATGACCTGGGTCTTGAGCGTCGAGATCGGCGCCATCGTCTCGTGAAAGCCCACGGCCGCCATCGCGATCAGGCAGATGATGAGCGGGAACGCCACGAAGTCCCAGCGGTTGGGCAGCACGCGCCACGCCGAGGCGTTGGCCGTGCGGTTCAGGTTGAAGCTGAACTCCATTAGCGGCCTCCGTTGGCGCAAACGGGTGCGAGCGCGAGCAGGCCGGCAAGGGCGCGCGCTGTGCGGCGGATCGTTCGCAATGTGTGGTTGAACTGATTCATGTCGAAGCACCGGCGATTGGTTTATTGCGCGAAGCCCTCGCGCGGCGCGTACGGCTGGCCGTACGCGCGGGGATCGTTACTTCAAGGCGGATGCGTCCCGAAACACCCGTGAGCGCAGATCTCGCCAGCGCGCGGCGAGTCGCGATTCCCCGCAAGGCGGCGGGGCGACCGTGCGCTCACGCGCGCCGAGCACATCGGGGTGAAGGGTTTGCTGCGATTGCGGCAGGTGCGGCAAAAGAAGGCCGAAGTTCATACTGGTTCTCCTGGCGTCGAGAAGGACGCATTCGGGAGGAAAGCCAGCAGACCCGGTAGCGCGCATTCAGCGCCATGTCAGCGCTAGTTTGCTTACGCGAGACTCACGTCTGCCCGCTTTCCTCAGTGCAATGGGAAAGGAAGCGGCATAACGGATAACTGTCACTGTCAGACATCGGAACTCCTTATCGTCACGGCGGCTGGCCTCGGGAGCCTCGCCAGGCGTCCCAAAGGCAACACATGTGTCGATCCGCGCGTCGCGCCGGCGTGGCGAAACGAGCGAACCGTGCCGTGAGCGCGCATCGATCGGTTGCGGACGCACGGCGCGATGTCGGCCGACCGCGGCGCCTGAAATGCTGGAGGCGCGCTGCGGCGTCGGTCGACGCTATTCAAGAGTGCACGAAGATTTACTGCTGGACGCGCACCATCTGCCTGGCTGGCAAGACGGCGGCTGAAAGAAAGGGAGCGCGGACGTCCTGCCGGTCAGGCAGCGAAACTGTTCGAAGATCGACAACTGCTACTGTCCAAGGCGTCAGCCCCTTTTGTTAAGACGGGCGAATTTTAGTCACGCCACCTGTCTGAAGTCAACACGATTCGCACCCCGCGTCAAATCTCGTGCCAATGTCGCCACAGCGCCGGCTGGTGCCCGCCCAAGGGTCCAGCGGGGCCCAACCGGTGGCGTCGCGAAAACCTTGCAACCGGCCATGCGTTTTTTGGGGTTACATCGTCGGCTGCGCTCCGTTCACCCGCGTCGCGATCCGCGCTCGTCTCTCCAAAGCGTTCACTGCACCGTACTGCCTGCTCCCCACTGCCCGTGCGCGACGCCGGCCGGGTGCCGGCAAACCGTGGGCGTGCAAACGGCGTACCCGCCGGGCCCGCCTCACGCGCTCTTGCGCAGCGCCCGCTGGCTCGTCTCACAGGCGCCCATGCGCTCGAGCCGCTCGCTCGCCTCCGTCAACGCCCACAGCGGCGCGCCTTGCAACTGGCGGTCGTACACAGTCACGAGCTGCGCGAGCGCCGCGAATCCGGCTTCGTCGAGTTGCCAGCCGCCGCCCGTATTGCCGCGCTCGAAGCAGGCGATCAGCGCGGCGTCGGCCTGGCGCACCTGCTCCGGGTCGAGCACGCCGTACCCGGCCTCCGCAATCGATTGCGCGAGCACGTGAGCATGAAGCATGGCGCGCGCGTCGTCGCAAGTGCCGCCGCGGCCGAGCGCGGCGAGCGCGA
The DNA here is from genome assembly GCF_038900695.1 of Paraburkholderia sp. JHI2823. NCBI lineage: Bacteria > Pseudomonadati > Pseudomonadota > Betaproteobacteria > Burkholderiales > Burkholderiaceae > Paraburkholderia > Paraburkholderia sp. JHI2823. Next base: position 221,587 of record NZ_JAYMRY010000005.1, read on the forward strand.
GATGCACCTGGAGCGCGAGCTCATTCGCGACCGCCCGCGGGATCGGCAGCAGCATCGACTTGCTGCGGCGGGCGCGACCGGCTTGCGGGCGAGGCGGAAAAGGAATGGTCCTGGCCATGGAAGGGCACGTAAGAGTCTGTTCCGTGCAATAACGGCACGCCGCGCCGAAGATTGAGAGGCGTCCCTCAATTCGGACGCAACTATCGGTGACGCAGATGCGGCATGCATCGCCCGTCCGCCTGGCGAACGGCCCTGCATGTGCGGCAGACGCCTCAGCGCGGGTCACCCTCGCCGCGCCGCGCGGCCACGAACGCTTCGATGTGGCGGATGGCCTGCTCGCACTGATCGAGCGTCAGAAGGTGGATCGACGGATTCGGCAGGTCGAAGCCCAGCTCCCCCGCCAGCCAGCGTATCGCCTTGCCGCGCGCCTCGAATGCATTGACCTTGTCGCGCCGCATTTTCGCGGCGACGAGCGGTTCCAGCGCGTCGTGCAGGCGGCTCTTGGCGTCGCGCAGGGCGGCGTTGGCGAGGCGGCCGAGCGGCACGTTGCGCGTGCTGCGCGCGGGCACGCCGATCCACGCTTCGCAGGGCGTGCAGACCCAGAGCGGGCCATGATCGTCGCGATACGGATAGGCCTCGTCGGCGAAGCGCGCGAGCACCGCTTTCGCGCCGCAGTAATCGCACAAGGGCTGCGGCAGCGCCTTGACGGGGCGGCCTACGCGCATGCGGCGCTCCTTGCGGCGATAGTCGATTGATGCATTGATGGGTTCGGTGGATGAGAAAGACGGTGCCCGCCGCGAGCGGGCCCTGGAGCAAGGATAACGGCAAACCCCGGGCGCGGCATCGTCGGGACGGCGTGTCGCTGGGCGCGGCGCACCTTCCCGAGGATGATCGCGGTCAGGCGCCGTCTGGCCCTGCGGCTAGTTCGCGCTCTCGGCGGCGGGCGTCGCTTCGGGCGCCAGCGAGCGCGTGTCGCGCAACGCCGGAAAGAGCCGCATCCACAGCAGCGCGACACAGATCGTGGCCGCGCCGCCAACGAGCACGGCGCGCTGCGCGCCCCACCATCCGGCGGTCAAGCCTGACTCGAACTCGCCAAGCTGGTTAGACGTGCCGATGAAAAGCGAATTGACCGCGCTCACGCGGCCGAGCGTTTCCTCGGGTGTGCGCAACTGCACGAGCGAGGTCCGCACGACCACGCTCACCACATCCGAGGCACCGAGCACCGCGAGCGCGACGAGCGACACGACGATGTTGTGCGAAAGCCCGAATGCGATCGTCGCGCAGCCGAACACGATCACGCCGCCGAACATCGCGAGCCCCGGGCGGCGCCGCAGCGGAAAGTGCGCGAGCCAGATCGAGCCCGCGAGCGCGCCCGCGGCCGACGCGGAGCGCAACAGCCCAAGCGCGATCGGCCCCGCGTGCAGGATGTCGCGGGCGAACACGGGCAACAGCGCCGTTGCGCCGCCGAACAGCACGGCGAACAGGTCGAGCGAGAGCGCGCCGAGAATCACGGGCTGCGAGCGGATGAAGGCGATACCCGAGAACACCGATTCCAGCGTGACGGGCGTGCGCGCGGGTGGTTTCGTGCGCAGCGGGATCGTGCCGGAAAGCGCAGCCGCGGCAGCAAAAGCGAGCGTACAGGCCGCGTAGGCCGGCGCCGCGCCGATTCCGTAGAGCAGGCCGCCGAGCGCGGGGCCGACGATGTTCGCAGTCTGATTCGCCGAGGTCGACCACGCCGTGGCATTCGGCAAGTGCGAGCGCGGCACGACGCCCGGCAAAAGCGACGAGATGGCAGGCGACTCGAACGCGCGCGCGGCGCCGACACAGGCGGCGAGCGCGTAGATTAGCGGCGCGCCCAGCCAGCCGCCGAGCGTGCCGGCCGCGAACGTCAGTGCCGCGGCGCACTCGACGAGTTGACAGACCGAGGCGATGCGCCGGCGATCATAGCGATCCGCCACCTGGCCGACTACGAGCGTCAGGCAGAACATCGGCAGGAACTGCGCGAGGCCGACGAGACCGAGAGCAAAGGCGCTATGCGTGAGCGCATAGATGTGCCAGCCCATGGCGACGGCGAGCATCTGGAAGGCGAGCGAGGAGAGCACGCGCGCACCATAGAAGCGCTGGAAGCCGCGATTGCGCGAAAGGCCGGGCGGGTCTTCGAATGCCGCCTTGGGTGCCGGGGCAGGTAGGGTCATTGAACAGCCGGAAAGAACGCTTGGCGCGTGCCGATGGAAGGCAAAGCCGCGGCGCAAAAGCGCCAAGTTTAGTGCATGGGGGCGACGGCAGCGGATTGCCGCGAGGCCCGGAACTCGACTTCACGTCAGGTCTGCACGAGCGCGACGAGCGCCTGCCCATTCCCGCGCGAGTTCACGGGCCCGCAGCTTCTCCTCGCGCTGGCGCACTCGGTGGCGCCCCCCCGCAGCCCATCAGCCGTCCACGCCGACGATCACGCTCGATGCCTTGAAGAGCGCCGTGGCCTGCTTGCCTGCCGCGAGGCCGAGGCGATCGACGCTCTCATTCGTCACGATGGCCGCGATCTGCGCGCCGCCAGGCGAGGCGAGCACGACTTCCGCGTTCACCGCGCCCTTCGTGACCGACGACACCGTGCCCGCGATGACGTTGCGCGTGGACACCTTGCTCGCGTCGCCGTCGACCATGAGGATCACGGACGATGCCTTCACGAGCGCAAAGGCCGGCTTGCCGGCGGCGAGACCCAGCGACGCCGTGCTGCCGTGAGTGATGATCGCGACGATCTCGAGCCCGCCATCGGCGCGCAGGGTGACCTCGTCGTTGACGGCGCCGGGCTTCACCGCGCTGATCTCGCCGGAGAAATGATTGCGAGCGCTGGTGCGCATGAGGGTCTCCACAATCGAGATGAAATGGTTAGGGAAAGAACCATGAATGCAGCACTCCATCGTAATATATGGACCTTTATAACGATACGGGGCGTCGAACATGTCGATCCGCAAGCTGGTGGCCTCAGTCGTCGTGGTGAGCGGTGTCTTCGGTGCTGCGGGCGCGGCCCGCGCCGACGAATCCGACGTCAACGTGCTGTATGCAGGCTCGCTCGTGAATCTCATGGAAAAGAGCGTGGGCCCCGCGTTCGAAAAGGAAACCGGCCTGCATTTCCGGGGGTACGCCGCCGGCTCGAACAAGATCGCCAATGAAGTAAAGGGCAAGCTGCGTCGCGGCGACGTATTCATCAGCGCGAGCCCGAAGGTGAACGCTAGCCTCATGGGCGAGGCCAATGGCAATCACGTTAGGTGGTACGTCAATTTCGCCGAATCGCCGCTCCTGATCGGCTACAACCCGAAGAGCCGTTTCGCCAGCGATTTCAAGACGAAAAAGTGGGATCAGGTGCTGCAGGAGCCGGGCATCCGCCTTGGCCGCACCGACCCGAAGCTCGACCCGAAGGGCGCCTTCACCGTGGAACTGATGACGAAGGCTGCGCAGGCCTACAACCAGCCCGATCTCGTGGAAAGAATCCTCGGCACGCCGGAAAATCCGCAGCAGGTGCTGCCCGAGGAAACGCTCGCTGGCCGCCTGCAATCGGGCCAGCTCGACGCGGGCTTCTTCTACTCGACCGAAACCTCCGACCTGAAGATCCCGTCAGTCCATCCCGCACCGGAGCTGAAGATCAAGGCGAACTACACGCTCACGATCCTCAATGACGCCCCCAACAGCGCGGGCGCGGCGCGCTTCGTGAACTTTCTGCTCTCCGCCGAAGGGCGCAAGCTGCTCGCCGGGCATGGCGTGGACGTGACGAAGCCCGTTGTGAACGGTCAGCCCCAGGCGATCCCGCCGTCGGTCCAGGCCGTGGTCGACGCCGCACAGCAATGACGCAGTCCGCGCAGCGTGCCATGAGGCCCTCGAAGCCGCTCTGGTGGTTGGGCGCGCTGCTCGCGGTCTATCTGTGCGCACCGTTCGTCGCGAGCATCCCGCAGATCGGCCAGGCGGATTGGGCCGGCGTCGACTGGCACGCCACCTGGTCGGCAGTCGGGGTTTCGGTGGCGAGCGCAAGCGTGGCCTCGCTCATCATCCTCGTGGGCGGCGTGCCGCTCGGCTACTGGCTCGCGCGTTCGCGCGCGCGCGGCATCGCCCTGCTCGGCTTTGTCGTGCAATTGCCGCTCGCGCTGCCGCCACTGACGAGCGGCGTGCTGCTGCTCTTTCTCATCGGCCCGTATAGCGCCCTCGGCCAGTTCTTCGGCGGCACGCTCACCGATTCCTTCACGGGCATCATCCTCGCCGAGACGTTCGTGGCCGCGCCCTTCCTGATCGTCGCGGCGCGCTCGGCGTTCGCCGCTGTCGACCCGGTCCACGACGACGTCGCCGCCACGCTCGGCCATCATGCCGCCAGCCGTTTCTTTCGCGTCACGCTGCCCGTTGCCTGGCCCGCCATCCGCGCGGGGCTCGCGCTCGCCTGGCTGCGCGCGTTCGGCGAGTTCGGCGCGACCGTGATGGTGGCCTATCACCCATACTCGCTGCCGGTCTATACGTATGTCGTGTTCGGCGGCCAGGGCCTGCCCGCGATGATGCCGCTGCTCCTGCCCACGCTCGGCATCGCGATCATCTGCGCCGTGCTCTCCGTGTACAGCCGCGGGACACGCGCAGCGCCGGAGGTGAACCCCGAAAACGGCGATGAGCTCACCGCTTTCACGCCGGCCCCGTCCCCACCGGCCAGTGCGGACCTTCGGCTTGCCTTCGCGGCGCGGCGCCGTCTCGGCGCGTTCACACTCGATATCGCGTGGCAGCCGCAAACGCGCCGGCTCGCGATCATCGGTCCTTCGGGCTCGGGCAAGTCCCTCGCGCTGCGCATCATCGCCGGGCTCGAACATAACGATGCGGGCGCGATCATGCTCGGTGCGACCGATCTCGGCGCGCTGCCGCCCGAGCGCCGCCAGATCGGCTATATGCCGCAGGACTATGGGCTGTTTCCTCACATGACGGTGGCGCAGCAGCTGGCGTTTCCCGTCGATGCCGACGCAGCCAGCGCGCGTTACTGGCTCGCGCACCTAGGTCTCGATGCGCTCACGCAGCGTCTGCCGCGCCAGCTCTCGTTCGGCCAGCGCCAGCGCGTCGCGCTCGCGCGTGCGCTCTCGCGACACACGCAACTGCTCCTGTTCGACGAGCCGTTCGCCGCACTCGACACGCCGCGCCGGCGCCGCCTGCAGCAATCGCTGCGAGCGCTGCAACGCGAGGTCGGCGCGGTGACGGTCGTGGTGACGCACGATCCGGACGAGGCGGCCCTGCTCGCCGACGAACTGCTCGTGATCGAACAGGGTCGCGTGCTGCAGGCGGGCGGCGTGGCCGATGTCTTCCAGCGGCCCGCCACACTGCGCGTGGCCGAGCTGCTCGGCCTGCACAACGTCGGCGAGGGTATCGTGCGGGCCGGCGGCGTGATCGAAACACCGGAGGGGCTATGCCTGCCCTGCGTCAATACGACGCTGGCAGTCGGCTCACGCGTGATGTGGCGCGTCTCGCCGCGCGCGCTCGCCGCAACGCCGGAGGGTGCGTGGCCGGGCCGCATCGCGGGCACGTCGCTGCGTCATGGCGACCGCTACGTCGCCGTCGAGATCGCTGGCGTCACCTTCGACATCGCCGCGGAGGACGCGCCGGCAACTCATGCAGGCGAACTGCGCTTCACGATCGACGCCAACGGCGTGCTGGCCTGGCCCGCACGCGACTCCTGAAAACGCTCACCTTTCGCGCCGGCATGCCAACAGCAACGCCGTGCCCAGAGACAAAAAAGCCCCTTGCAAAGGGGCTTTTTGCATAAACGGTTAGCGCCTGGACGCGCAATTTCGCACCGTTGGGCTCCGGTCCCGAAAACACTCACCTGTCGATCCGTCACGCACGATGTGCGCAACGATTCGGTTGCTAACGCCTGGGGCGTAGCAAGATTCCATTCGGAAACCTGGGACTACCAGGAAAATATTGTGCGCGGGAACTGGCTTCTGCTGCGGATCGGCATGACGAAATCTCGGGGATGACACGCTCAGACGGTGACTGTCGCACACGCTGCTAGCGAACCGTCACGTTGCACGCGCCAGCCTCCCGAACGTCCTCACCTTTGGCGGCGACGCCAGCCCACGCCGACACCACTCAGATCATGAAGCGGCTGTCTTCGACCAGTACGCGCGGCAACGGCTGAAGATCGGCGCGCGCGAAGCGCACCAGCGAGAACGCGCGCAGACCTTGCGGACTTGCCGGCAGACGCGCAAGCGCGAAGGTGATCGATGCGCGGTTGCCCGAGCCGCCATCTGCGAGTACGACGTTCATCGGACTCAGACAGATCTCGCGCATTTCGACGTTCGTGTGTTGCGCGGGGTTCGAAAGCACGTTGCAGATCACCGCGAGGTTGTGCTCGAGCGCTTCGCTCTTGAGTCCGAGCGCAGCGATCTCGCGCTCGTTCCCGGCGATCAGCGCTTCGACTTTCGCCACTTCGGCGGCGTTTTGCACGGCGTGCTCACCCAGCATGCGCTCCGTGCCCGCACCATGACGCGTGAGTAGTTGCAGGCGGGTTCTGAGGAGCGCGCGATCCTGCTCGAGCACGTCGCGGCGCGACTCGTCGGCGCCGATCTGCGCGAGGCCTGCCAGCGCGATCTGCTCGACCACGCGCTGCACGATCTGCTCACGCAGATCGCTTTCCGTTTCGCCGCACACGCGCACCTGATGATCGTCGAAGCTCAACGTCGTCTGCATGACGTCGGTGTGTACCTCGTCGCCATACTGCTCGACACCGAAGCCTCTGCGCTCGTTCATCGCCATGCCGAGCACGGCGTAGACCTCGCGCGCGAGCGGATGGCTTTCGAACCAGGCGTGCAGTTCGGGCGAGCGGCTCAGCACATGACCCACCTCGTCAGGCGCAGCAAAAAATGCGTGGATGTAGGGGTCGTTCAGCCACGTGGCCGCGCCCGCCTCGCGCGCGGCCGGCATGCGATCCACGGTGTCACGCACGAACGCCACCGACTGCGAGAGCGCGGGCACGAGCCGCTCACGCCATTCGGGCACGAGCTTCAGAGCAGGGTCGAGCACGAGCAGCCGCTCGATCAGCATGTGGATTTGCGGCGATTCCGGCGCCTGACTCGCGCGGGCGCGCGGCCAAAGCCTGTCGAGGATGCTCATGGAAAACTCCGTGGGAGACTGCCCCGGCGCAGCGGCCGGCACCGACGACGTGAAGGCGTGCCGACTGGCGCGGTGCCGCGCAGCGTGGGTAACAGTATGGCGAACAAGCCGCAGCCCGCGCGACGAAGCCACGTTTGGCAACTGACTATACCGCGAATCGCGGCGCGCTCGCGTGAACGCAGCCGCGCAGCGGCGGCCCGTCACGCGGCGTTCGCACTCCCGAAAACACTCACCCTTGCGCCGCGCGACGCGGCATACGCGCCTGAACCTTTGCAGTTGAAAAAATTCTACAGTAGGCTGCGACAACCCTTTCGCGCGGAAGAAATAACGCTATGGATAACTGAACGTCTTGCCGAACGATGTCCGGATCCGGCGATTCACATCGCGTCGAAGTCGTTCGATGAGCAAGCAGTTGGTCCGAAAAAGGCCGACTACGCGCCGCAAAACCTCGGGCGAAACAACAAAGGTGAGGCTTTTCGGGAGAAGCGCATGGGTGCTACCCCTGGAAGTCCTCACCTATGTCCGCATCGGTGAACTCACGACGCGGCGGATAGCTCACCGCGGCGCGTGTTCAACGATATTTCTGCAGATCGGGATCGGTGATCGGTTGGGCCGGCAGGTTCAGGATGCCCGGCAACTGGCTCAACTGCGGCAAACCGCTGACGTTGGCCCAGCGCCCGCCCGAACCCTGATAAACAAGCGTGGGCGTGCCATCGAAACCGAGGTCCTGGAACAGCTTGATGTTGTTGTCGAGCTTGTTCTGATCGGCGGCGGGAACGTGCGCGAGCGGTGCGATACCGCCCGATTCGTCTTTCACCGAGTAGTGCGTTTCGAGTTCCCTGAGCAGCGCAGCGCCGTCTTTCGCCTCCAGCAACGCTGCCGCCTTGCCCGCCGAATCGGCTTTCAGAAAACCCATAGGAATCCAATGCACCTGCAGCCCGACCGTTTCATACGGTTGCAGCGCTTTCCACACCAGGTGACAGTAAATACAGTTTGGATCCATGAAGACATAAAGTGTCGACTTCACATTCGACCCGCTCGCCCCTTCGACGATCGCACTCGCATTCTGGAACCGTGCCGCGGCCGTGGCAGGCAACCAGACGGGCTCCGGGGCATCGGCAGCGATGGCGCCAGCGCTCATGACCAGTGCGCCCGCGGCGATCAGCATGCGTGTGAACTTCCTCATTCTTTTCCTCTGGCTTGGGTTGCGCTCGGCTTCGCGCACTCGAACGCGAAGCCCCATATGTTATGGGCGCGCCGTGGCGTGTCACTGACACCAATATGACAAAGCGGACAGATTGAGGGCAAAGGTGAGGGTTTGCGGGAGGTCGTCGCGACTCAAAACCTGAACCGCAACTGAAACCCGATGGTGAACGGCAGATCATCGGACGGAATTGGCGGGATGACGATGAAGTTCACGCCCACGCGCTTGTACGCGACCATCACGATAGGCGCGACCACCGGCCCGATCGTATGGTCATGGCCGAGGCCCCAGTTGCCGTAGTTGTAGCCTGAAATGATGCCGCCCATCGCCGCGAGACGCACGAAGCCCCAATGCAGGAACTCGGGCGCCCACACCGCGCCGCCGTAGTAAGAGGGCCGGCGGAGCGAGTTGCGGAAGCCGCCCGCGGTGAGCGCCCACGTCTCGCCGGGCCAGCATTCGATGCCGAGTCCCGGGTTGAACTGCTCGAAGTCCTTGTCGGGATGGATGTGGTAGGAGCCCACCATGGCGTCCACCCAGAGGCCCGAGCCACACCAGTTCGCCGCGTGCGCCGGTCGGGCGGCGCTCGACAACACCAGCGGCAGGAGCAGCAACGCAGCCGCAGCGCCGCGTTTCGCCTTCTTTGGTTCTGCTCCCGATTCCGCCATCGTTGCCGCGCCACCTCGCTTCTGCCAAAACCGCATGGGCTCTCCGTCTCTTCTTGCGCCGATCCTCGATGGAGTCGTCTATTTTTGTGGTCGCTGTTCGGTGAATGACGCACTGTACCGCAACCTCATATGTACGCAATGGAGTCCAGGCTCGAATCGGGCAACTCGCTCGCAGCAGTTAGCGTGCCGGCGACGTGAGTCGTCCCGATCAAGGCAGCGCGTCAGAGACCGAGGTCGGAGAGGCCCGGATGATCATCGGGGCGGCGCCCGAGCGGCCAGCGGTAGAGGCGGTCCGTTTCGCGAATCGGCAGATCGTTGATGCAGGCATGGCGACGCGCCATCAGGCCGTTCACATCGAATTCCCAGTTTTCGTTGCCGAACGATCGGAACCAGTTGCCCGAATCGTCGTGCCATTCATAGGCGAAACGCACCGCGATGCGATTGTCCGTGTATGCCCACAATTCCTTGATCAAGCGATAGTCGAGCTCGCGTGCCCACTTTCGTGCGAGGAACGCAACGATCGCCTCGCGGCCCGTCACGAACTCCGCGCGATTGCGCCAGACGCTCTGCGGCGTGTACGCGAGCGAAACACGTTGCGGGTCGCGCGTGTTCCAGCCGTCTTCGGCGGCGCGCACTTTCTGGATGGCGCTCTCGCGCGTGAACGGCGGCACCGGCGGGCGGACTTCGGTCGCTTCACTCATGGTCTTTCTCCTGGGGTTGGTTCGCGCGATGCAACGGTGCGCGGTCTGGACTCACTGCCAGACTTGCTTCGGGTATAAGCGGTGCTTCATGGCGCGAGCGCCGCGAGCAACGATCGGCCTGCCGAGCGTGCGTCGAGCGCGGCATCGGCGTCGCCGCTCACGAGCGCAACGCCGATCGCGCCATCGATCAGGATCAGCCATTGGCGCGCGAGCCGTGCAGCAACCCGGCGATCGGCGCCGACCGCCAGGGCCCACGCATCGCTTTGCTCTCGCACGAATGCGAGCAGGCGCTCCTTGTGCTGCCGCGCGACCACGCGCACAGGGTCGTCAGGCGATGCGATCTCGCCCGCAGCATTGAGGAACGCGCAGCCGTGAAAGCCGTCCGATGCGAACCATTCGCGCAGCACGTCGAACATGCCGATGAGGCGGGCCTGCGGCGTACGCCCGCGCGCGAGCGTGCCGGCGACGAACCAGCGCATCCAGCGCTCGTCGCGCCGCGACAGCGCGGCCGCGACGAGCGCGTCCTTCGAGTCGAAATAAGTGTAGAAGCTCTTGCGCGCCGCACCCGCCGCACGAACGATCGCATCGACTCCCGTTGCGTGAATGCCGCCCGCATAGATCAACGCCTCGGCGGCGTCGAGCAGGCGCTCGCGTGCGTCTGCCTCACGGGCTTGCGGATTCTGGACAGCGGGTGTGTTCATGGCTTCGTGCCGTTAGCGGCATTGCGTGGATCATCGGGAGAATGATCGTTCTCCCGATGCGCAATGTAGAACGATCATTCTCCTGAGTCAAGGGGTGTTACGGCCGCGCGCGCCGCGGAGTCGGCGCCTCACGTGCACGCGGCGGCCCGACACCGCGAACACGGCGCCGACAACGAGCGCGAGCCCCACCGCGCGCGTGAATGTGAGCGGCTCGCCCAGCAGCAGCGTGGCGAGCGCGACGCTCGACACGGGCGCCACCGCCGTGAAGACGGCCGCCTCGCCGCCCGGTACACGCGCAGCGCCCGCGTACCAGAGCCAGAATCCACCCACGGTCGGCACGAGCGCGTAATACGCGACGCCGAGGAAAGCGTGCAACGGAATGGCATGCGGCGCGCCGAGCCAGCCGGGTAGCGCACACGCGCCGGAAACGACGAAGCCGAGTCCCGTCATCACGCCAGCCTGCGCAAGCGGCGGCCACGGCTGCGAAAGGCGCTTGTTTAGCAAGACGAACAAGCTTTCGCAGATGACCGCGCCGAGAATCATCGCATTGCCCATGAGCGAGCGGACGCCGTCGCGATGTTCGCCGGGTGCGAGCGTGACCATCGCCACGCCGAGGCTCGCGATCGTCACCGAGACGATCGTGCTCGCACGCAGCCGCTCGCCGAGCACCAGCGCCGCTGTCAACGCGCAGACGGCCGGCAGGGTTCCGAGGATGATGCCGGCGTCGCTCGCGGAGGTGCGCTGCGTGCCGGCAATCAGCAAGACCGTGTAGCCGACGCTGCCGATCGCGGCCTGGGTGAGCAGGAGGAGCGCATCACGCAGGCCCGGGCGCGGAAACGCGGTGCCGGTGAGCCGCATGAACAGCAGAAACACCGGCAACGCAATGGCGAAGCGCAGCGCGGTGGCCGGCAGCGGATCGAGCCCGGCGCCGATCGCCTTGCTGGCGATCACCGTGCTGCCGACGGTCAGCATGGCGCCAGTCAGTTGCAGATGGGCGATGGATCGGGGGGACAGTGCAGTGCGTCGTGCGTTGGCGCACGACGGCAATCGAATCGACATGGAGCGCTCCTCGTGGTGATACGCCTGTATAGGCCCACCACGGCGCGCCGTCTTGGATCGATGTGCGTCAGCGCGTGGGAAACTCGCCGCGCGCGAGGCGGTAGCGCCCCGGCGACACGCCGAACTGTCGTGCAAACGCGCGGTTAAGGTGGCTCTGGTCGCAGAATCCGGCGGCCAGCGCGGTTTGCGCCGGCGCGTGCCCCGCCTTGAGCAGGCGCCGCGCGAGCGCCACGCGGCGATGCAGGATGTAGCCATGGGGCGCGACGCCGAACGCACGCAGGAAGCCGCGATGGAGCTGGAAGCGGCTCAGACCCGCCGCATGGGCGAGCTCGGCGAGCGAGAACGCCTGGGCGGGATCGGTGTCGATCATTTCGCGAACGCGGGCAAGCGATGCCGGCGAGCATGGGGCGAGCGCGCGCCGGTGGCCGAGTGCTTCGACTAGGCGGGTCATGATTTCGAGCGCCGCGCCGTAGAAGGCCATCTGCGACAGGTCGCCGCTTTGAGCGCCCTGATTGTCCAGCTGGGTCACGTGGGCGAAGGCTGCATCGAACAGTGCGCGCAAAGGCGGTTCGGAGATCACCGGCGCATGCAGCGCGAACGCGGTGTCGTCGCCCTGCGTGATGTCGGCCTGCAGCGCGTCGATCCAGCGCGGCTCGAAATAGAGCATGCGCCACGTGCGGCCCGCGGCGTCGAGCGGGCGGCCGTCGTGCACTTCGCCGGGATTGACGAGGATGAGATCGCCCGGCACGGCCTGGACCTGGCCCGCGTCGCTCAGCGAGACGTGCCCGCCGCGTTCGATCACGCCGATGCCGTACTGGTCGTGCGTGTGCCGGCCGAACGAGCGCGCCGTGGCAGCCGTCATCGCATCGACGTCGCGCACGAGCGTGGCGTGAAAACACACGGCGTGGTTCGTGACTGGCATGGCTCGGCGCTCCGCTCGTTCGCACTTCGATGGGCGTATGAAACCCGAGTTTCGCGCGGCATGCAATGTGCGGCTCATCTACGGCCGATGGCTCCCTTCGCTGCGATCCGGCCCCGACGCGTTATGCTTCGCGAGCCGCGTGGAAGAAACGCGGATCGCCAAACGTACTGGAAATATCGACGAGCCAATGGGAAGAAACATGAAAGAGCGGCCGTTTTCGTCTCGCATTCGCCAATCGCGCCGCGCCTTTTGCGCGGCGCTGTGCGCGGCCGGCATCGCCGCATGCACGCCGCTGCGCGTCGTCACGCACAGCGTGAGCCGCGCCGAGGCCGATGTGCCGCCGGGGCGCTACACGATGGACGAGCATCACTGGAGCGTCCTGTTCGACGTCGATCACTTCCATTACTCGCGCTTTGTCATGCGCTTCGACCGGGCACAGGCCACGCTCGACTGGCGCGCGGGCGGCCTCGAAACGGCCGCGGTCGACGCGACCATCGACGCCACGAGCCTCGACACCAATGTCAGTGCGCTCGACGCCATGGTGAAAGGCCCGCAGATGCTCGACGTGCAACGCTTTGGGCAGATCCGCTTCACGAGCACGCACTTCGAGCGCACGGGCGAAGGGCGCGGCAGGCTCACCGGGAATCTCACGATACGAGGCGTGACGCAGCCGGTCACGCTCGACGTCACCTTTAACGGCTCCGCGCCGAATCCGCTCACGAAGCAGCCCACGCTCGGCTTCGCGGCCACGGGCCAGTTCAGCCGTGCGGCGTTCGGATTGACGACCTGGTATCCGGCCGTGGGCGACGAGATCGGCGTGCGCATTCAGGCCGAGTTCGCGCAGCCCGCGCCGGGTGCGCAGCCACCAGCCGCCGCGCCAGCGCAATGAGAGGCGGCGCGCTCAAGGCTCGGACCAGTCGAGAATCACCTTGCCGCTCTCGCCCGAGAGCATGGCTGCGAAACCTTTCTCGTAGTCGTCCACGTTGAAGCGGTGCGTGATGGTGGGCGAGAGATCGAGCCCGCTTTGCAGCATCGCGACCATCTTGTACCAGGTCTCGAACATTTCGCGGCCGTAAATGCCCTTGATTTCGAGGCCCTTGAAGATGACCTGATTCCAGTCGATGGCGGTTTGCGCGGGCGGAATGCCGAGCAGCGCGACCTTTCCACCGTGATTCATCGAATCGAGCAGCGCCGTAAATGCGCTCGGCACGCCCGACATTTCGAGCCCCACGTCAAAGCCTTCGGTCATGTGCAGATCCGCCATCACGTCGCGCAGCGACTCGCGCGCGACGTTCACGGCACGCGTCGCACCCATCTTGCGCGCCAGTTCGAGGCGATAGTCGTTGACATCGGTGATGACGACGTTGCGCGCGCCTACGTGCTTCGCGATCGCCACGGCCATGATGCCGATCGGCCCCGCGCCCGTGATGAGCACGTCCTCGCCCACGAGGTTGAACGAGAGCGCCGTGTGCGTGGCGTTGCCGAACGGATCGAAGATCGCGGCGAGATCGTCGGAGATTTCCGGCGGGATCTTGAACGCGTTGAAGGCCGGAATCACGAGATATTCGGCGAACGCGCCTTCGCGGTTCACGCCTACGCCCGTCGTGTTGCGGCACAGGTGCCGCCGCCCCGCGCGGCAATTGCGGCAAAAGCCGCACGTGATATGCCCTTCGCCCGAGACGCGGTCGCCTGGTTCGAAGCCGCGCACTTCCTGTCCCATCTCGACGATCTCGCCCACGTATTCGTGGCCCACGTGCATCGGCACCGGAATGGTCTTCTGCGCCCAGTCGTCCCATTTCCAGATGTGGATGTCCGTGCCGCAGATCGCGGTCTTGCGGATCTTGATCATCACATCGTTGTGGCCGACTTCGGGTTTCTTCACGCGCGTGAGCGTGAGTCCCGGCGCGCGTTCGAGTTTGGCGAGAGCTTTCATTTGGTTCGCAATCCTTGTTAAATCACGCCGAGCTGCTTGCCCACCCGCGCAAAAGCGTCGACGGCGCGCCCGATCTGTTCGGGCGTGTGCGCGGCGCTCATCTGCGTGCGGATGCGCGCGCGGCCCTTCGGCACGACGGGATACGAGAAACCGATCACGTAGACGCCTTCTTGCAGGAGCGCGTCGGCCATCTTCGCGGCGACCTGCGCGTCGCCGAGCATCACGGGAATGATCGGGTGTTCGCCGGGCACGAGCGTGAAGCCCAGTGCGCTCATTTCGCGGCGAAACTGCGCGCCGTTCTCGCGCACGCGCCGACGCAGTCGCGCGCCTTCGTCGCTCGCAATCAGTTCCAGCACCGTGAGCGACGCGGCGGCAATGCTGGGCGTGAGCGTATTCGAGAAAAGATACGGGCGCGAGCGCTGACGCAGCAGGTCGACCACTTCCTGCTTCGCCGCGATGTAGCCGCCCGACGCGCCGCCAAGCGCCTTGCCGAGCGTGCCGGTGATGATGTCCACCCGTCCCGCCACCCCGCAATGCTCGGGCGTGCCGCGCCCATGCTCGCCGATGAAGCCCACCGCGTGCGAGTCGTCTACCATCACGAGCGCGTCATAGCGGTCGGCGAGGTCACAGATGCCCTTGAGGTCGGCGATGATGCCGTCCATCGAGAACACGCCGTCGGTGGCGATGAGCTTGTAACGCGCGCCGGCTTCGTCGGCTTCTCTCAGCTTTGCTTCGAGGTCCGAAAGATCGTTGTTCCTGTAGCGGTAGCGGCGCGCCTTCGAGAGGCGCACACCGTCGATGATGCTCGCGTGATTGAGTTCGTCGCTGATGATGGCGTCGTCTTCGCCGAGCAGTGTTTCGAAGAGGCCGCCGTTCGCGTCGAAACAGCTCGAGTAGAGAATGCAGTCTTCGGTTTGCAAAAAAGCGGCGAGCGCACTTTCGAGCTGCTTGTGCACGGTTTGCGTGCCGCAGATGAAACGCACCGACGCCATGCCGAAACCGTCGCGCTCGAGCCCGTCTTTCGCGGCGGCGATGAGGCGCGCGTCGTTGGCGAGCCCGAGGTAGTTGTTCGCGCAGAAGTTAAGCACCTCGCTGCCATCGGCAAGCCGGATATCGGCGGACTGTGGCGTGGCGATCACGCGCTCGTTCTTGTAGAAGCCGTCTGCGCGAATCTGGTCTAGCGTTGCGCGCAAGTGATCGATATACGGGGTACGCATGAATCGTGCTCCTGTCATAAGCCGCGGGCCGCCGCGGTTGCCGCGGTTTGATATAGTCGCCATCAGCCGCTGGCGAATATTTCCTTTATTTCGAACCTGCGTTCGATATGTCGAACGCACTCTAAACGATGAGGCCGTGAATGGCAAGCACCCGCAAAACACGCGCCGCCGCGGCGGCTCCTGAAACGCTCCCGTCGGCTGTATCGAGCGCTCTGCCGGCATCCGCCGTACCCGCCGCGATCGCGCCGCCGCGCGTGGGCGAGCAGATCCAGCGGCTGCGCACCGAGCGCAAGATGACGCTCGATGATCTCTCGCGCGCGGCGGGCGTCTCGAAATCCATGCTATCGGAAATCGAGCGCGACAAGGCGAATCCGACGATCGCCGTGGCCTGGCGGCTCACCAACGCGCTGGGCGTCAAGCTCGATTCGCTGTTCGCCGCTCCCAAGGCGCCCGAGGCCATCGCCGTTGCCGGGCCGCACGATATCCCGACGCTGCTCGGCCACGAGGCCGGTTATCAGTTGCGCGTGTGGGGGCCTATCGAGCTCGCCGGCCATTTCGAGTGGTATGAACTGACGCTCAAGCCCGGTGGTGCGCTGGTTTCCGGCGCGCATGAGCCGGGCACGCGCGAGCACCTCACGGTGCTGCAAGGCAGCATCGAGGTGGAGGCGGCGGGCACGGCGCAGCGTCTGAAGGCGGCGGACACGGCGCGCTACATCGCCGATCAACCGCACGCCATCCGCAACGCAGGCAAGGGCGAAGCGCGCGCGCTGCTCGTGGTGATCCACGGCTGAGTGCGCGCGTCACCGCCTGGGCTCCTGCCGATCGGATGAGGCTGCACGATCGGAGCGACTACTGTATATTCATACAGTGAAAGTCCGACTGGAGCCGCCGATGTCCCTCCCAACCGAACTGCCGCGCGAGCACGATCTCGCCGCCTTGCGCTTTCAGGCCGCCGCCCGCGACCTCGAACACATTGTCCGCAATATTGCGCACCGCTATATCGCTCAGCAGGTGCCGCTCACGTGGCGCCTGCTGCATGCCATCGAAGCGGAGGCGCTCGCCGACCTCGGCTTCGCCAGCCGTCACGACGCCCTCATGCTCGGCCTCTTTCAGCGGCCGGGCGGCCTCGCGTGGCCAGAGACGGACGACGCCGTCGACTTCGGCCGGTCCAACGCGCTGCCCGCCGTATTCGCGTTTGCGGTCTCGGCCTACGAACGCGCTGCGCAATGCGCAGAGGAAGCACGCCGGCAGGCGCGTCGCAGCGGCCCCACGCGACGCGCACGCGCCTGGGGCGGTTGAACGTGTATCGTGGACGTCGGGTCGCACCGATGACGAACCGCTATAATGTTCCAGCTACGCAACTAACGGAATGATAGAGATGGCGTCCTCCACTTCCTCACGCGACCTCTTCGACCAACAGCGCCAGGATTGGCAGCGCGACCCCGTCGCCGCGTTCGATGCGTGGCTCGTCTCCCAGGACTTGCGCCGTTCTTCAGCGGATGTCTATCGCGTGCAGTGGGGCCGTTTTCTCGAATGGCTCGCGCTCAAGCGCAAAACCATCATGACGGTGGACACCGGCACGATCGCCGAATTCGTCGCGAGTCTCGAGGTAAAAAAGCCGCAGCGGCTTCGCTATCTGCGGCTCATCGAGCGCGTGCTCGATCATGTTCGCGAGATCGAACTCGCCTCCACGAATCCCGCGCGCTTCATCGCGCAGGACGGTGAAGCCGCATGGCGCAACGCGCGCGAGAACGAGCCGACCGGATTTCTCACGCCCGCCGAGCGCGCCGCGATCATCGGTCAGCTGTTCTCGCCGCTCGTCGAGCCATCGGCTGCGAAGCGATGGCGGGAACGCCGCGACCGGGCGCTCGTCGCGATCTTTCTTGGCGGTGGGTTGAAAACGGGCGACGCCATCGCGCTGACGCTCGACTGCGTGGCGATCGGCTCCGAAGCGGTCACGATCGAAGCCGCCAACCCGGTATTCACGCGCGTGGCGCGGCTCGCGCCGTTTGCGGTCGATGTGCTGGGCGCATGGCTCGAAGCGCGCCGGCTCGCGGGATTACCAGGCCAACTGGTGTTTCCTGGATCGCCTTCTGGACGCGCGATGCACAAGGCCACCGTACTGCGCGCAATCGACGCGCTGATGGAAGCCGCCGGCGTGGCGCAAACGCGCGCTGAGCGCGCAAGCCCGCAGACCTTGCGCAACACGTACGCGGCGGATCTCTTCGAGCGCGGATTCGATATCGATCAGGTCGGGCAGTGGCTCGGTTTCCTGCAGCCGATTTCCGCCGGGCGGCTTCATCGCGCATGGAAGACATGGGCGGAACGCGAGGCCTTGAATCCGATTTCCGCCGTGAGCGACAAGGCGTGAAAACGCAGCACGGGCCGGCGGTTTCGCATGGAACATGCGACACGACCGTCTCCCGTAAAAGCTCACTGGCCGGGCCCGCGGGGATGCTCCATCCACGCCGGGCTGCCGGCTTCCCGGCTCCCGTAAACGCTCACCTCAAGCGCGTTCGCGCGCAGCGTTGGCCGCCATGAAGCGCGCGTACGCCCCCAGCTTCGACACCGCCGTTCCCGATGTGTAGTCACACTCGGGGCACGTGAACTCGAAACCATCGTCCATTTCAGACAACTCTGGTTCCCCTTCGTGGCAGTTAGGACACCGCGCCGGTAAGGCGACGTGCCCATCCGCCACCGTACCGAGGCTCGCGAGTTCCGCTTCCGAGAGCCGCCCGGCTTCGGCCAGCGAACACAACACCGCCGCGACAGAAGCATCGAGTCCCTGCTGACCGCGCAAGGCGGCGACCTCCCGGGTCAAAACTTCGACTTCGTCGGAACGCTCACGCAGCACCGCATCGAGCCGGTCCGCGCGAGCCTTCGCCGTCGCCAGCTGCTGGATGAAATCGAACTCCTTCTTGCTGGCGTCGCGCTGGGTCGCCTGCCAGGTCGCCGACATCGTGCGCAGGGAATCGAGTTCGACGAGCATCGGTTTCACGCGCCGCTCGGCCTCGGCAAGCGCGTCCTTGATTTGCTGCGCATAGTGCTCAGTGCTCTTGCGCATCTCTTCGTGCAGGCCGTCGATGCGATCACGCAATCCCGCATTGGTGGTCTGTTCCGACTCGATCCGCTTGCGCAGCGACTCGTTTTCGGCCTCGAGGCGCTGGATTTGCACCGCGAGGTTGCCGTGTGCCAGCACGTCTTGCGCGGATGCAGTAGCGAGCTGACTTTCCAGTTCGCGCACACGGACAAAAGCCGCTTCGATACGGGCTTCACTACGCTGCAGCATTTCATCTGCCGCCGCACGGCGGGCTTCGGCATCCCGGACGGCCTGCTCGGCATCGAGGCGCCCGGCTTCGAACTCGGCACGTTCTGCCTTCAGCGCATCGGCCGCAAGCGTCAGCGCTTCTTCGAAAAGCGCGCCAAGCAATTCACCCGCGCGTTCCTCCAGTGCGGGCGGGATGGACCCCACGCCCGCACGCACTTTCGACGTCGCGCGGATGCGTTGCCAGAAAAGCTCGATGTCCTTGGGAATGTCGCTCGCGCTACCTGTCTGTGTCAGCTCACGGACAGCGGCCATCGACGGTTTGATCTCGAAGTCGAAAAACAGCCGTTTGCAGGCATGCAGAGATAGGTCTTGCCGGCGTGCGCCGTTTTTGCGCAATTGATCGAGCTCTTCGCGGATTGCCTGGCGGTCTTGGTCTCTCACGTTCGTCTTCTCGGCAGGGGAGTGGACGAATCATAACAAATTACGTTCTATTTGCTACGCTTTTCGAATTGAAGGCTGCGCAAGCCGGCGCAGCAGTCCTCAAGCGCGGTTTTACAACGCGAGTGACAGGCTTCCACGGACCAATTGCGTGAAACAAATTGAACTTCGCAACGTAAACCGTTGTAAATATGCTGTTTTTCGGATGAATTTTACTGCGATGCGTTGTTTCACGCGAGCAGAACAGAGGCGTCGCGGCAGCGAGGTGGGGAATAGTGAATTTTCAAGCCGCTCACAGGGAGTCATCGTGCTTGAGAGTCATAAAAGTAAACACCCTTGATACCAGTTAAAAACGTTAACGCCATGGCAAACCCTTACCTGGCGGGCGTTTTCGGCCGGTCAGGTGAAGCTTTACGGGATCCTGGGTGAGCGGGTGCGGGAAAGTCCGGTGAAGGGCTTCGGGACGATGGGTGAGCCGGTGCAGGAAAGAACGTGAGCGGGTTCGGGATCGAGGCGATTCTTGACTGCTGCGCAAGGGTGAGAGGATGCGGGAGGCCGCCCCCGGACCGGTCACGGTTGGCAGTCCTGGCCGCGATAGTTACGTGAAACGCAACGGTGAGCGGATTCGGGGCCGCGGATTGGCGCCACTTTTGTGCGAGATCAGGGTGCTGCGAGGCATGCGGTGAGAAGAATCGGGAAAAAATACGGATCGAAGGTGAAGCTTTTCGGGAGCGGAAGGCCGAAACCTGATGAAATGGGCGCTTTCGCGCGCCATAGGTGAGCTTTTTCGGGAGGGTCATTGCAGGCCGGGCGGGCGGCTGTCCGGCCCGGATGCGTTTTCACAGGTTTTTCGCCGCTAGAGGTGAGGCTTTTCGGGAGTAGCCGCGGTGTCGCGTAGCCGGGTGGTTGCGCGGTCAAACGTACGCAAAGGTGAGCGTTTTCGGGGGCTGCATTTAGACCCGTTGATGCCCTGGATGAGCAATTATGGGAGAAAGTTGGCGTTCACTACGCTGCAATGGCCGAGATTGCGCGGGTTCAGGCGGGGCGTTGTCGGCTCGGGATGTTGCACCGGTGAGGAAATTCGGGAGCATTTTCGCGCTGCTAGTTCGCTTCCCATTTGGGCCGTTGCTGCTTGAGGTGAGGTGATACGGGAGCAGCGCGATGGGTTTGCCGGCCTTCGATGCATGTGGATAAGTTACGGAATCTATTGAGCTTTTCTCTATGCCCGTTCAAATGGTGAGCGTTTCCGGGGGCGTTCGCCTCAGGGCTGCTGGACCGTCCTGTCGCACCGAAGGTGAGCGTTTTCAGGAGTATTCGCCCTCAGGCAGACGCGGCGACGGCGCTTTGAGGCCGACCGACACGGCGACCCTTTTTGGCTAATGGTGAGGATTTACGGGGGGCGATACGGGTTTTCGGACCTTCGGGAGGCCCATCTTTCGTCCGTTTTACCGAGAAAGAGGGTTTTGAGTCTAAACAGGAGGCACATTCAGCCTTTGCGGCGAGTTTGTGTCGTCAAGGCGAATATTTTTCGCTCAAAGGAGGGCCGCCGGGATTCCGCCACCAGCAAAAGGGATTTTTCACTGGCCGGGAGAAATTTTTAAGGTGAGGCAATACGGGAGTGGTCATCGCCCGTTGACTCGAGCGGAAAAACACGGATCGTGCCGGATCGCGCGACACGCAAAGCACCCCGCCAGACGGGCGTCCGGCTAACGGTGAGCCGATACGGGAAGTCGTCGCGGTGAGCGGCGCACGCGATGCCTCCATCACCGGCAATGGTGAGGGACGCCCTATAGACGCCTATCACCACAGGCGGTATCCTTTCGCGAAATTCTCTCCTCGATCCGACGCATGGCCACGAAGCGCGTGAAAAAGACCGATGTGGTAAGCCCCAGCTCGGCGGAATTGCGCAAGGCCGTCGAGGCGATCGCGATCCAGCCGAAAAGCGGCAAGATCACCCTGCTGACCCGCAAGCTGTTCAACGTTCTCCTGGCCGTTGCCCAGCAGGCCGACGAGTCTGGCGATACCTATCGCGCGCTGCTTTCGGACATCGTCGCCAACTCGGCGTTCGATTCGAACGATACGGCGCTCGTAAAGGAGCATCTGCGCCGCATGGTGTCGGTGCAGGTCGAATGGAGCCAGGGCACATCGAGCCAGAAGCCCGGCCGCAAGTGGGGCATCTCCACGCTGATCGCGGACGCGGAAATTCTCGAAGATCCGCAAACGCGTCGCGTCTGGGTGGAATTCTCGTTTGCGCCGAAGATCAAGAAGAAGCTGCTGGACCCGGTCCAGTACGCGCGCCTGAGCCTGCAGTTCCAGAGCCAGTTGCGCAGCAGCGCAGGGCTGGCGCTATACGAGATCTGCGTGCGCTATCTCACGAATCCCAGCCATCTGACGATGCGCGAGACCTGGGAGTGGTGGCGCCCGATCCTCTCGGGCACGCCGGATACCGAAGCGGGCGACGAGGCCAAACGCGAATACAAGTATTTCAAGCGCGATTATCTACGGCCCGCGATCGCCGAAGTCAACGCGGTGACGAACATCTTCGTCGAGCTGATCGAACATCGCGAAGGGCGTCGTGTCGCCGAAATCCAGTTTCGCGTGACCGAGCGCAAGCAACCGATGCTCGCGCTCGACGAGCACCCCAATGTGTTCGACAGTACGCTCGTCGACCGGATGGTCAAGATCGGCATTCCGCTCAAGGAAGCGCAATCGCTTTATGCCGACAGCGAGGAAAACCGCATCCGCGCCGCGCTGCAGTTGACCGAACAGCGTATGCGCAGCACGAGCTTGCCGCCGGTGCGCAGCGCCGCGGCGTTGTTCAAGGACGCGCTGAAGAAGGGCTATGCGCCGCCGGTCGAAACCGCGACGGGCGCCACGCCGGCGGTTGGCCGGTCAGCGGCCGCGTCCGTGACGGCGGACGATCCGAAGGCGCGTCTGCTCGACGAGTACGCGGCTTATCGGCGCAAGGAGGCACGCTCGCTCTACGAGGAACAGGGCGACACAGAGCGCGAACTGGCGCGTCAGTCATTCGAGGCAGATGAACTGCCGGTACTGGGCGCACACTTGCGCGATGACTGGCGCCGCCGTGGGCTTGAATCGAAACTGGCAGACACGGCGTTTTTCGACTGGCTCGCACGCAAGACCTGGGGCGAACCGACCGACGGTGACCTTCTGGCGTTTACGCTCAGCCAGTCGCGCGCGGCCTGAGCTGTCGCTGGGTAACAGCCTGACCTGACCATGAGCCGTGGGCCGCCCCATCCGATGCGGGGCGGTAAGGCGATCGCCGGCGGTCTGCCACAATGACCGCCAAGCGGTTTTCCAGCATTATTTATTTTTCAGGATCTGCTCGATCTGCTGAAGAATCGAGTCACGTCGATCTTTGGTCAGGCCTTTCAGCCGCAGTTCCAGCCGGTCGTCGCCGTATGACTTCAGGTCGCCGACGGCCACACCATCCAGCTTGATCTCCAGCCGTTGTGCATAGCGCTGACGACCCGCGGGCTTCGGGCTTTCCTGCGCATTCGCCCGGCCTTTCACGATATCGGCCACCTGGCGCGTGCTCAGATCGTCGGCGACGATCCGGTTGATGAGACGCAGCGTGGCATCCGTTCCGCGCGCGCCGTGATAGCGCCCAACCTGGTAGGCCATGTTCGAGCCGAAGCGGTCCGGGCGCGCGACCATCTCCTGCATGACCGATTCCGGCAACTTGCCGATCGACAGCGCAACGGCAACGGTCGATTCGTCGAGTCCGAGATGATCGGCAAGTTCGCGCTGGCTCTGGAAATGTTTCTCGTCGATGAATCGCTTCCAAACGACCGCATTGTCGAAGACGGTTTGTGAGTCGCGCTGAACGTTCAGGTCGTAACCGAGCTTGTAGCTCTGAATGCCGATCGGCAGATCGACAACGATGGCTTTGACGACCTCCTTGTTTGCTTCTTTCAGTGCGCGCACCCGGCGCCCGCCATCGCTCACGTAGTAGCTTCCGGGCGCCGAATAGTCTGGTATCACGTGAATCGCCTGTTGCTGGCCTTGCTTTGCGAGGTTGACGGCAAGTTCAGCGATCGAAGCTTTCAGATAAAAATGACGAGGGTTGAAGGGGCTCGGCTTGATGTCCTTGAGAGGCAATTCGATGATTTGCCCCGGGCGGTAGCCGCGCGCCATGCGCCAGGCGCGGTATTCGGCCGACTCATTTTCGAGGCCCGGCGTGTCTTCGAGCGCCGGTGCGGCGGCAGGCTCGAAACCCGGCACAAGCGCAGGCTGGCTCGCATGTCCCGCGACCTCTCGCGTTTTTTGCGGGTCCTGGACGAGTCCATCGATGGCGTTCAGGCGATCGAGTGCGGTGCGCTTTTCGCTGCTTGTCGTATCAGGGCGTGCCTGAAAGCCTTTGGCGAACTGGGAGGGTTTCATTCAGGGTCCTTTATGCGCATAAAGTCAGGGAAGCATGGCCGCGATCTCGTCGGCGCATGCGCGCACTTCGACTGCGGCGAGGCGCGCGCCGCGGTCGTTCATTTGCAAAACTGTCTGGCCTAGCGCCATTGCCTGCTTGTACGCCTCGCGGGTTGGAATCTGCGTTCTTAGCAGTGGGAAGCCGAGTTCTTCGAGGGCGCGTTTCAGTTCGCGTGTAAGCATGCGCTTCTCTTCGGTCTTGTTCAGCAGGAATACGGCGCGCAGGTCTTCATTCATGACCTGGGCCTGCTGGATCAACTTGACGAGACCGACGCTCGACCAGTAATCGGCTGGGGACGATGAGGTGGGAATCACGGCGACAGTGGCGGCCAGCAGCACGACGCCGGAAACCTTCTCCGTGATCGACGGCGGGCAATCCACGACGATCACGTCGTAGTCGTTGATGAACTTCTTGATCTCCCGATGAATCTGGCCGCCGGCTTCTGAGAGATTGACCACCGGAAACGGGATGCCGGTTTCGCCATCGGCTGACGCACTGGCCCAGTGTACCAATGTGTTTTGACCGTCGGCATCCACGACGAGAACTCGCTTCCCCTTCTCGTGAAATGCCGCGCCGAGATGCATCGCGATCGTGCTCTTGCCGACCCCGCCCTTTTGTTGCGTGACTGCGATTATCTCTGCTGCCAATTGGTATTCTCCGCTTTTGCTAATAGCTTGGGATTCTACCTGGATTGTTTTTCGATTCAAC
This sequence comes from Paraburkholderia sp. JHI2823, assembly GCF_038900695.1. NCBI lineage: Bacteria > Pseudomonadati > Pseudomonadota > Betaproteobacteria > Burkholderiales > Burkholderiaceae > Paraburkholderia > Paraburkholderia sp. JHI2823. The sequence goes on from NZ_JAYMRY010000005.1 coordinate 245,972, forward strand.
GATTTTGATGCAATTCGTCGCTGAATTAGCCACACGGACAAGGTTTATGCGCATAAAGCCCCGCGACGGGCTAGGCAAATCACATCGTGGTTACATTCGGCATGCGCCATCGGCGCTGGTATTCACCTCGCCGGTGTTACTGATGCCGTCGTGCACCCGAGCGTCTTTATGCGCATAAAGTCCGCAGACGCTCTCGGCCTAGGGTCTGTCCTCTACGGGTGACGTTGCCCGAATCGCACAAGAGGCCCGTTCCAGCGATTCGCCGTTAGCGACCGGATCGCGCCTACGCACACATCGTAAGTGGCCGGCACGCCAGCTAAAATCACAATTCTCGTCGGCTGTTCCCAATAGTCGCCCATCACCCCTTCTCGCACGCCTGAAGTCATGATCACGATCTACCACAACCCCCGCTGCTCCAAATCCCGAGCCGCCTGCGAACTGGTCACCAACGCCAGCGCGAGCGAGCCTGTCCAGGTAATCGAATACCTGAAGCACCCCCTCACCGTCGAGCAACTCAAGGCGCTGCATTCGATGCTAGGCGGCGAGCTGCTGGAAATGGTTCGCACGGGCGAAACCGAATACAAGGCGCTCGGTCTCGATGCTGACGGCGTCACAGAAGATCAGCTGTACGAAGCAATTTCGCGGCACCCGATCCTGCTTCAGCGACCCATCGTCGTGCGCGACGGCCGCGCCGTGATCGGCCGTCCGACTGAAAACGTCGCGGCGTTGCTCGACTGAAGGCGGTCGCACCTGCCATCGCCGCCGTTGCGTTGGCGCGCCGGCGGGAACCTCGCCGATGTGCGCCCGCGTGCATGACTGCGGCGCAATGGCCGTTATGCCCGCGCGCAAAGTGCATCTTTGCGAACCTGTAGACGAATCCGACGCGAGGTCCGTATATATCGGCCCTCCGCCTAAGTTGTCCACAACTTTATGCCCAAAAATTGTGGATAAATGTGCGCAAGCCAGAATTATCCACAGAGGCTATCGTGCGGGTTGCGCGCGTCTGCATCGCCGGATTTCGCGTGCGCCTATGATGTTGCTTCCATCCACTGCGCTTCGTGCGCGCTCTCGAGGACACTGAAATGACCTACAAAATTGCGGTCGTGATCGGTAGTTTGCGGAAGGACTCGTTCAATCGGCAACTTGCGCATGCGGTGACGTCTCTCGCCCCCGCCGATTTCACTTTCGACTATGTCGACATCGGCGTGCTGCCGCTCTACAGCCAGGATTACGACGCGGACTATCCGGAAGTGGCGCGCCGGTTCAAGCAACAAATCGAAAGCGCCGACGGTTTCCTCTTCGTCACACCGGAATACAACCGGTCGATGCCAGGTGTGCTGAAGAATGCGCTCGACTGGGGTTCGCGGCCATGGGGCACGAATTCGTGGCGCGGCAAGCCCGGTGCGGTTCTCGGCACCTCGGTTGGGGCGACCGGCACGGCGCTCGCGCAGCAGCATCTGCGCAATGTGCTCGCGTATCTCGACGTCGCGCTGCTCGGGCAGCCCGAGATCTTCATCAGGCATGACGCCAGCCGCATCAACGAGAAAGGCGAGATCGTCGCTGAGGACACGCGCAAATTCCTGCAAGGGTTCATGGATACCTACGTGGCCTGGATCAAGCGCCAGCTCGGCCGCTGACGCCCGATCTCGCGCATGCGCGCAAATTCAGTGCAGCGAGCGCGGCGGCATGTCCCTATGATGCTCAGGCGTGTCCTCCTCATACTCGAGGAATTCGTCGGGAATCTGCGGCGCGGCGCCAGCGGCGGGTCGCGTCGCCTCGGGCGCGGCAGGAATGTCCACATGATGCACGCCCATCACCGCGCCGGAGCCGGGCGCGCTCGCCGACGTGAGCACGGTTGCTTCCGCTTCGCTCGTCGGGCGCATGGATTCATCCGCTGGTGCGACGGTGGGGTCCGGGAACGTGGGTTCTCGCGGGGCCTCGCCCGCTGACCCGGTCTGAGCGGCGCGGCGCCGCATGGCCTCGGCGAATTCCGAGAGACCCAGTTCATCGAGCGCCGAATGCTCGCGCGCAAGCGGACGGTCCGCCGCAGGCCAGCCCCACGACGTGCCGCGAAGCGCAACGTCCATCGCGTGTTCCTCGCGCAGCGTTTCGTAAGCGAGGTTGGCGTGCACCTCGTCGCTCACGTGCACGCCAATCCGCACCGATTCGCCCGACGGCGGCGGCATGCCGGTCTGGGCCTCCGTTGTTCGCCGCACGTCGCCCGTCGCCGAAAAGAAACCTCCGACAAGACGCTCGATGCCGGCCAGCACGCCCTCCGTGCGCGCCGGCAAGTCGATATCGCTCGCCGCGAAGCCGCGCTGCAACAGCGCGGCCTGCGCATGGCGCGCTCCCTCGTAGGTCTGGAAAACGCCCGTCACGATCTGTTTCATGGCAGCCTCCTTCGCCAGATTGCGACACCGTTCCCATCATGCGCCGAATGGCTCAGGCTGTGCACGGCGTCTCGCCACGTGTTTGGCGGGTCGCGCTGCCCGCAGCAAGCGCCGTGCCTCGCTCAGTGCGTGTCGCGGTCCGTCTCGAGCGTCGCATCGCGCTCGTCGCTTGCGCGGCCGTGCCGGTCCTTGCGGATCCCGTCGAGCATTTTCTCGAGCAGCGCGATGTCGAACGGCTTCGAGAGCACGCGCACATCCACGTTGCGCGCGCGGTCGAGCTCTTCTGCGTAGCCTGTGACGAGGATCACGGGCAACCCCGGCTTGAGCCCTTGCAGGGTCTCGGCGAGATCGATGCCGTTCATCGTCCCCGGCATGTGGATGTCGGACAGGACGAGATCGAAGCGCGGCGTATCCTCGCCGTCGAAGTGTGGCGCCTCGATCCGCTCGAGGGCGCTTGCCGCGTCGCTTGCGCAGGTCACGCGGTGGCCCATCATTTGCAGCAGCGCCTCGGTCCCGGCGGCGACTTCGTCGTTGTCCTCGACGAGCAGCACGTTCAGCCCTTGCTGCACCTCGGGGGTTTCCTCGCGCGCCTCGCCCGGACGCTGCGCGGGAGGCTCGGCGAGCGAGCGCGGCAGATACAGATGCACCGTCGTGCCGGCGCCGATCGCGCTGTCGATCGCGGCGAGTCCGCCGGAGCGTTCGCAGAACGCGAATACCTGCGGCAAGCCGAGGCCCGTGCCCGTGCCTTTCGATTTGGTCGTATAGAGCGGCTCGAACGCGCGCGCGAGCACGCCCGGCGGCATGCCGGCGCCGGTGTCTTCGAGCGTGACGTGGACGAACTCGCCGTCGAGCGGGAAGCCTTCGCCGGGCCGGAAGGTGATGTTGCGCGCGCGCACGGTGAAGCGGCCGCCGTTGGGCATCGCGTCGCGCGCGTTGACGGCCAGGTTGATGAGCGCGAGTTCGAACTCGGCCACGTCGACGAGCACGGGCCACACGCCGTCGTCGACTTCGACGACGAGCGACGCCTTCGCGCCCAGCGACGCGCGCAGCAACTCGCGGGCCGCGGGCAGCCAGCGCCCGACGTCGATGGTCTCGTTGCGCAGCGGCTGCTTGCGCGCGACGCCGAGCAACTGGCGCGTGAGCGACTGACCGCTCTTGAGCGCGCGCTCGACCGCGGAAATTTCGCGCTCGAGGCCCGCCGCGCCGCGCCGCCGCACGATCTGCACGTTGGCCGAGATGATCATCAGCAGATTGTTGAAGTCGTGCGCGACGCTGCCGACGAGATTGCCGAGCGCTTCCATCTTGCGCGCCTGCCGGTAGGCGGACTCGATCGAACGTCGCATCGAGGCCTCGGCTTGCCAGCGCTCCCATGCCTCCTCTTCGGCGGCGAGGCGCCGCAGCGAAAGCCAGATCACGCACCACAGCGCGATCGACGGCGCAAACATCGAGATGATGAGCACGCTCAGGTGCCGGTACCAGGCCGCCCAGATTGCCGGCGTGCGATACGCGCAGGTCACATAGACGGGGTAGCCGCCCACGCGCCGGTACGCGACGATCACGTTGCTGTCGAGCACCGCGGAATGCATGCGCACGACGCCGGACTCGCTGCCGCGCGCGAGCGCATCGTCGAGCGGCGAGCGCGGCGTGATTGCGGAGGCAGACGCGCGCGGCGGCGGACCGAACGCGAGGATCGCGCCGTCGCTGCGCACGAGCCCGAGCGCCATCGGCGACGCGGGGCCGAGCAGATCGCGATAGAACGAGCTGAAATAAGCCGTGCGCAGCGCGACGGAGACGAGACCCGCGAACGCATCGGCGTCGTCGCTGCGCGATACACCCATGTTGAACACGGTTTCGCCGTTCACCTGGCCTGGCATCACGCGCGAGACGTGCTCGAGCACGCTGCCATCGCGTGTGCCGGTGAAGTCGTCGCGCGTGGCGATCGAGAGGGGCGGCGGCGGAGAGTAGCGGCTGCTCGCGAGCAGGTCGCCGTCGCGCCCGAAAATCGACACGGCGGCCACCTGCGGAAAACCACCGCCGATGTCGTCGAGCTTCTGGTGGATCTGCACCTCGTTCGCGCGGATGCCGTCGTCGTCGAGGCCGCGCACGAGGTCGCTCACGCGCGCATCGAGCGCCTCGTTCATGTCGAACACCTTGAGCGCGTGCTCTTCGGCCACGCGCAAGGTGCGTAGCGTGATATCCGTGGCGTCGGCTTCGCGCATGCGCAAATCGTTGTACGCCATGGCGATCACGTAGACGCAGGGCAGCACGATCGCCGCGACGAGCAGCGCGAGCAGCGTGCGCCGGCGCACCTTGAAGTCGTGGCCTGGCGCGGCCGGAAACGGGGCCTCGTTGGCGGGGCGTGGCAGGGATTCGTGTTGGTCTGGCCGCTCGGGCCGGTCAGCAATCATCGTACGGAAAAACAGGGAAAAGGCCGCGGAGCATGCGACATGATAAACGACCGCGATGACACGCCGATTCACGGCCAACTACAAGGTCAGGGCCGCCGCGCCGCGCGAATGTTCCCGCGTGCCTTGCGTTCAGCGGTTTTCGCTCGCTTCGCGCCGAATTCGCGAAAATCGGCGAAGCGCAAACGTACCACACAGGGATAATCGACGCCCTTTAATTAGGGGAATGATCATTTATTTCGAAATATTCGCGACTCTGAGTTAATTTTGTTCGTTCATCGATTAACGACGAGTTGCATTTGATTCAATTTGATTCGAAAATCGCGGAGACGATAAATAACGCGTTCGCATGAAATCCGCGCGCCCGACCACCGGAGCGCGGGCATGCTACGGGGTGGCGGCACACATGTAGACCAAGTCTTTCGCGACCGTGGGCGTGTTACCGGTATCCGTTGCGCGATGCCGCAGCCGCGATTTTGCATAGATGCAAGGTCGCTCCAGCCAGCCCAACCAATACGCATAACGAGGCTTGCTCGCAATTTTCTTTGCCGTTTCCCTAAAGTCATTGCGCGTGCTGCCGTTAATCCGTCGAAACGCACTCCGTCCAACGCACACCCATTCAGCATATCCATGTCCTTGCCCATCGTGATCGCCGATGATTCGCTGTTAGCCCGCAAGGTGCTCACGAAGGCGTTGCCCGAGGATTGGGACGTCACGATCTCGTACGCGTCGAACGGACTCGAAGCGCTCGAGCATTATCGTGCCGGTCGCGCGGCCGTCATGTTCCTCGACCTCACGATGCCAGACATGACGGGTTTCCAGGTGCTGGAAGCGTTGCAGCACGAGGATCTGAACACGTTCGTGATCGTCGTTTCAGCCGATGTCCAGCCGCTTGCCCGCGAGCGCGTGCAGGCGCTCGGCGCCGCGGCGTTCGTCGCAAAACCGGTAACCCAGGAGGCGCTGCTGCCCATCCTGAAGGAGTACGGGTTGTATGCCTGATCGAGTGTTCACGGAACTCCAGCGCGACGCGCTGCAGGAGATCGCCAATCTCGGCATGGGGCAGGCGGCCACGCGGCTATCGGGGCTGCTCAACGCCTTCATCGAACTTTCGGTGCCGCGCGTGCGCGTGGTCGCCGTGTCGGAAGCCGCGGCGGCGCTGCGCGAAATGACCGGCATCGACGGCCCCGTCGCGGCCGTGCGTCAGGGCTTCCGCTCGGAGATCAAGGGCGAGGCCCTGGTGATCTGCCGCAGCGGCGAAATCGCCGAGCTGGGCAGTCTGGTCGGCGGTCGCGCCGACGATCACGATGACGAAGCGCATCACGGCACGCCCGGTGTCGACGACGCGCTCACCGAAGAAGAACTGATGTTCGACGTCGCCAACGCGCTCACGGGCGCGTGCGTCTCGTCGATGCTCGATCAGCTCGGGCGCATGCCCATCTTTTCGCAGCCGGGGCTGCTCGGCGAGGCGATCATGCTCGACCAGGTGTTCCAGCCGGGGCTGCTCGCCTGGGACGTCGCGCTGCTCGTCGAAGTCAATTTTGCGCTGGAAGACCAGCGCTTTCGCGCTCACCTCGTCATGCTGATGGCCGAGGAATCGATTCACGTCGTGAGCCGGGCCATCGACGCACTGTTGCACAGCCTATGAACGCGCCAGCCGGGTTGCCATCGCTTTCGGACCTCGTCGTCGAACGGGTGGGGTTCGGCATTTTCGTGGTCGATCGCGACATGAACGTGCTGATGTGGAACCGCTTCATGCAGGACCACAGCGGCGTGTCGGCCGACGAGGTAATCGGCCGCCCGATATTCGAGCGCTTTCCGGACTTGCCGCGCGCGTGGCTCACGCGCAAGGTGGAGAGCGTGTTCCAGCTGGGCAGCTTCGCATTCAGCTCGTGGGAGCAGCGTCCCTATTTGTTCCAGTTCGACCATGACCGGCCCATCACGGGCGGTGTGGATTACATGCAGCAGGACTGCACCTTCATGCCGCTCATGCGCGGGCGCGACGTGATCGCCGTGTGTGTGACGATCTCGGACGTTACGCACGTGAGCGTCATGCAGCGCGAGCGCGAGGAAGCGGTGGCCCAGCTGCGCGAGTATGCCGATCGCGACGGCCTGACGGGCATCGCGAACCGGCGCTATTTCGAGGCGCGGCTCGCCGACGAGTTCCAGCGCTGGCAGCGCTATGGCGGCGAGCTGTCGATGCTGTTGTTCGACCTCGACCACTTCAAGCGCATCAACGACGAGTTCGGCCACATGGCCGGCGACACGGTGCTTCGTTCGATGGCGCAGCGCGTGTCCGGCGTCGTGCGCAAGCAGGACGTATTCGGCCGCTTCGGCGGCGAGGAGTTCGCGCTGCTCCTGCCGTGCACGCCCCTCGACGACGCCCTCTACGTGGCCGAGAAAATTCGCTGCACGATTGCCGACGAGCCAGTCGAAGTCCAGGGCGTGATCGTGCCGGTGACCGCGAGCGTGGGTGCCGCCACCGCACGTACCGGCGCGCCCGATTACGAAGGCATGATCAACGAGGCGGACGCCGCCCTCTACACCGCAAAGCGCCAGGGGCGCAACTGCTCGGTGGCGCTCGCCTGAGTCACCAGGGGCCAAGCGCGCCATCCACGCGCCGCCTTCGGCCGCGCACTCCCTTGCCCGACTGGGGCTCGTCAGCGGGCCGCCCTACGCGGGCCGCCCCAAAGGTTGCTATACTTTTGGCCGTTTCCGGCCTTGCGCGCCTCCTGGCAGCCGATTCCAGGGCCGGTGCCTCGCGCGTGTCCGCGCGCGCGGGCGACCCGCGGCAATGCGGGCCCGAATAGAGTCAAAAGCCCGTTGAGGGCTCCCCCAGCGGAGATCGTCTTGGCCGTTTCCAACCTCGTCGTGGACGATACACAACAAACCGACGCAGCTGCCGCTTCGTCGGGCAGCTCGTTTTATCTGGCGATGCGGATCCTGCCGCCTGCGCAGCGCGACGCCATGTATCAGGTCTACGCTTTTTGCCGCGCTGTCGACGACATCGCGGACAGCGACCTGCCGCGCGCCGAGCGCGCGGCAGGGCTCGATCAATGGCGCGCCGACATCGATGCGTGCTATGCCGGCACGCCGCGCGCCTCGCTCGCGGCGCTCACGCGCCACATCCATACGTTCGGGCTCAAGCGCGAGGACTTTCACGCGATGATCGACGGCATGGCCATGGACGCCGCCGAGGACATCTGCGCCCCCGACGAGGCCACGCTCGACCTGTACTGCGACCGCGTCGCGAGTGCGGCCGGCCGGCTGTCGGTGAGGATATTCGGGATGCAGGACGAGCCGGGCCACGCGCTCTCGCACCATCTGGGGCGCGCGCTGCAACTGACCAACATCCTGCGCGACATCGACGAAGACGCGGACATCAACCGCTGCTATCTGCCGCGCGAATTGCTCGCGCGCGAGGGGATCGCGCCGGGCAATCCGCACACGATCGCCGCCGACGCCGCGCTGCCGCGCGTCTGCGAGACGCTCGTTGCGCGCGCGCGCGCTCACTTCGCGCAGGCCGACGCGATCATGGACGCCGCGCCCCGCGTGCAGGTGAAGGCGCCGCGCATCATGTCGGGCGTCTACCGGGTGCTGCTCGAGCGCACCGTGGATCGCGGCTTCGATCTGCCGCGCACGAAAGTCAGCAAGCCCCGCGCGCGGCTGATGTGGATCGTCGCGCGTTACGCGCTGTTCTGATGCCTCGGCTAGTCCACGTCATCGGCGCTGGGCTTGCGGGCCTCGCGACGGCCGTGCGGCTTCAGCGGCGCGGCGTGCAGGTGGCGCTCTACGAGGCCGCCGGCCAGGCAGGTGGACGCTGCCGCTCGTACTACGACCCCACGCTCGGGGCCACGCTCGATACGGGCAACCATCTGGTGCTGGCCGGGCATGCGCGCACGCTGGAATACGTGCGTACGATCGGTGCCGGTGACGCGCTATCAGGCGCCAACGAGCCCGGTTTCGCGTTCATGGACGTCGCGGCGCGCTCGCGCTGGACGGTGCGCTTTTCACGCTCGCGCATGCCGTTCTGGATCGGCGACTCGCGCTCGCGCGTGCCGGGGACGCGGGCCGCGGACTATCTGTCGGTGCTGCCGCTGCTGTTCGCGAAGCCGGGCCGCACGATGGCGCAAACCATGCGCTGCGAGGGCGTGCTCTGGGAGCGGCTGCTCCATCCGTTCTTTCTCACGGCGCTCAACATCGAGCCGCGAGTGGGCAGCGCGCAGCTGGCGGGGGCGATGTTGCGCGAGTCACTCGCGGCGGGCGGCGAGGCGTTCCGGCCACTGTCGGCGCGTGGCGGCCTTTCCAGCGCATTCGTCGATCCGGCGTTGCGCATGCTCCAGCATGGCGGCGCCGCGATCCGCCTCGACTCGCCGCTGCGGGAGATCGCGTACGACGACGCGGCGCGCCGCGTCGTCGCCCTCGATTTCCCGGACGGACGTATCACGCTCGCTCACGACGAAGCGGTGGTGCTCGCCGTGCCCGGCACGGTGGCCGCGACGCTGGTGCCGGCGCTGCAGGCGCCGCAGCGCCACACCTCGATCGTCACGGTGCACTACTCGGTGCCGGCGCCGGCGGGCCTCGTCACGCCGATGGCGCTCGTCAACGGCATGGCCCACTGGCTGTGCGCGCCTGAAGGGCGTCTGTCCGCGACGATCCACGACGCGCATCGCATGCTCGACGTCGACCCCGACGAGATCGCATTACGGGTCTGGGCCGATGTGGCCGCGGCAGCCTCGCTGCCGCTCGAGCCGCTGCCGGCGTGGCGGGTCTGCGCCGAAGTGCACGCGACCTTCGCCGCGGTGCCCGACGAGGAGTGGCGGCGCCCCGCGACGCGCACCCGCTGGAGCAATCTGATGCTCGCGGGCGACTGGACGGCTACCGGTCTGCCCGCGACGATCGAAGGAGCGATCCGTTCAGGCCGCAAGGCTGCGGAGCTGCTCCTGACCGAAAATTTGGAACGTAGATGAACGATTTATCCCAAGCCGCGCCGACCGAAGATCTCGCCAGCCGCCACAGCGGCGCCGACGTCATCGACCCGGCTCCCGTGGCGACGCCCGACGTAGCGATGCCCGACGTAGCGACGCCCGACGTAGCGACGCCCGACGTAGCGACGCCCGACGTAGCGACGCCCGACGTGGCGACGCCCGACGCCACGCTCGAAGCCGCCGTCGCCCGCGCGACCGATGCGATCCTCGCCGACCAGCGCGCCGACGGCCACTGGGTCTACGAACTCGAAGCGGACGCCACGATTCCGGCCGAATACGTGCTGCTCGTGCATTACCTCGGCGAAGAGGCGAACCACGAGCTGGAGCAGAAGATCGCGCGCTACCTGCGGCGCATCCAGCTGCCGGACGGTGGCTGGCCGCTTTTCACCGACGGCGCCATGGACGTGAGCGCGAGTGTGAAGGCGTACTTCGCGCTCAAGATGATCGGCGACGCCGAAGATGCCGTGCACATGGTCCGCGCGCGCGAGGCGATTCTCGCCGCGGGCGGCGCGGAGCACGTCAACGTGTTCACGCGCATTCTCCTCGCGCTCTTTGGCGTGGTGACCTGGTACGCAGTCCCGATGATGCCCGTCGAGATCATGCTGCTGCCGCAGTGGTTCCCGTTCCATCTTTCGAAGGTGTCGTACTGGGCGCGCACGGTGATCGTGCCGCTGCTCGTCCTCAACGCAAAACGCCCGGTGGCGCGCAACCCGCGCGGCGTGCGCATCGACGAGCTGTTCCGCGGCGCGCCCGTGAGCGTGGGCCTGAATGCGCGCGCGCCGCACCAGAGCAAGGGCTGGTTCGCCTTCTTCCGCGCCGTGGACGGCGTGTTGCGCGTGACCGATCCGCTGTTTCCCAACTACCTGCGCCAGCGCGCCATCGACGCGGCCGTGGCGTTCGTCGACGAGCGGCTGAACGGCGAAGATGGCCTCGGCGCGATTTTCCCCGCCATGGCCAACGCCGTCATGATGTACGACGTGCTGGGCTATCCCGCCGATCATCCGCACCGCGCGATCGCGCGCCAGTCGCTCGAAAAGCTCGTGACGGTCCACGCGGAGGAAGCCTACGTCCAGCCGTGTCTTTCGCCGGTGTGGGACACGTCGCTCGCGGCGCATGCGCTGCTGGAGACAGGCGACGCGCGCGCCGAGGAAGCCGCGCGCCGCGGCCTCGAATGGCTGCGCCCGCTGCAGATTCTCGACGTGCGCGGAGACTGGATCTCGCGCCGGGCCGAGGTGCGTCCGGGAGGCTGGGCGTTCCAGTACGCGAACCCGCACTACCCCGATGTCGACGACACGGCCGTGGTCGTGGCCGCGATGGATCGCGTCGACAGGCTCTATAAGACGAACGCCTACGATGAGCCGATCGCGCGTGCGCGCGAATGGGTGGTGGGCATGCAGAGCAGCAACGGCGGCTGGGGCGCGTTCGAGCCGGAGAACACGCAGTACTACCTGAACAGCATTCCGTTCTCGGATCACGGCGCGCTGCTCGATCCGCCGACCGCCGACGTCTCGGGCCGCTGCCTGTCGATGCTCGCGCAACTGGGCGAATTGCCGGCCGCGAGCGAGCCCGCACGCCGCGCGTACCACTATCTGCTCGAAGAACAGGAAGCCGACGGCAGCTGGTATGGCCGCTGGGGCATGAACTACATCTACGGCACGTGGACGGCGCTGTGCGCGCTCAACGCGGCCGGCCTCGAGCACGACGACCCGCGCATGAAGCGCGCGGTGCAATGGCTCGTGCAGATCCAGAACGACGACGGCGGCTGGGGCGAAGACGGCACGAGCTACAAGCTCGAATACCGCGGCTACGAGCGCGCAACGAGCACCGCTTCGCAAACGGCGTGGGCGCTGCTCGGCCTGATGGCAGCGGGCGCGGTCGATCATCCGGCGGTCGCACGCGGCATCGCGTACCTGCAGACGACCCAGCGCGCACACGGCCTCTGGGACGAAACGCGCTTCACGGCGACGGGCTTCCCGCGCGTGTTCTATTTGCGCTACCACGGCTATCGCAAGTTCTTCCCGCTGTGGGCGCTCGCGCGTTACCGCAACTTGAAGCGCGCGGGCGTGACGCGCGTCGTGTCTGGATTGTGAGCGTGGCGGCTGGAGCAAAGGTACGCGCGCTGCCCGTGATCGCGGTGACGGGCATGGCCTTCGAGGCGAGCATCGCGGCGGGCAAGGGCAAGGGCCGGGACGGCGTGCGCGCCGTGTACGCCGCACGCGCCGATCTGCTGCAACGGGAGCTCGCGGCGGCGCTCGCGGAGGGCGCCGCGGGCATCATCAGTTTCGGCACCGCGGGCGGCCTTGCGCCGGATCTCGAACCGGGCACCGTGGTGATCGCTCATGCCATCGACGGGCCGTTCGGTCGCGTCCCGACCGACGCCGCATGGAGCGCGCGCATGGCCGATGCGCTCATGAATTCGCCGCTCGCCGCACAGACACGGCGCGGCGTGCAGGCGGCCGTTGCCGCGCCGCTCACCGGCGCGGCGGACAAGGCCGCGCTGTTCGGCGCGTGCGGCGCGCTCGCTGTCGATATGGAGTCACATCTGGCCGCGGCGGCAGCCGCCGCGCACGGCGTGCCGTTCGCCGTGTGCCGCGCGATCGTCGATCCGGCGTGGCGCAGCCTGCCGAAGGCGGCCATGGCCGGACTGCGCGACGACGGCACGACCGCCGTACTGCCGATCCTGCGCGAGCTGGCGCGCGACCCGGCGCAACTGGGCGGCCTGCTGCGCGTGGCCGCCGATGCGAAAGCCGCGCGCCAGTCGCTAAACGCCGCGCGCCAGACGCTGATAACCGCGGGCGCCTTTTTCCCGGCATGACCCGGCCGGAATATTGAAATACTAGGGAAAACCCTTATCTCTGGTAACATCTCCGCGTTTACCCTGGATTCGCCGCTGCGAATTGGGGGCGAAATGCATTTTCGGGAGTTACCAGCCATGAATTTTCACACTCGCAAGTGGGTCAAGCCTGAAGACCTCAATCCAAACGGCACGTTATTCGGCGGCAGCCTGCTTCGCTGGATCGACGAAGAAGCGGCGATCTACGCGATCTGCCAGCTCGACAACCAGCGCGTGGTGACCAAGTTCATGTCGGAGATCAACTTCGTCAGTTCGGCGCGCCAGGGCGACATCATCGAACTCGGCATGAAAGCGACGCATTTCGGCCGCACGTCGATCACGCTGCGCGCCGAAGTACGCAACAAGATCACGCGCAAGAGCATTCTGACGGTCGAGAGAATGGTGTTCGTGAACCTCGGTGCCGATGGCGTGCCCGCCCCGCATGGCCGCGACCGGATTCGCTACGCCGACGAAGCGTACGAGCGCTATCGCCAGACCGTGCAGACGGCGGCCGACGCCACGGCGCTCGCGGCGGCGAACGAGGCGGCGCGTGAAACCGAGAGCGAGGATGCCTCGGTGCATTGAGCGGTAGACGTGGCTCGAATGAAAGGCCCGGCAAGCTGAGCAGGTTGCCGGTTTTTTTGCGTTCGAGCTGTCGCAGGCGGGCTTGATCCAAGGGCTTAGCCAGACTAGACCCATGACCTACGTGAACATGCTGGAAGCCAAGTCGTCGCTTTCAAGGCTCGTCGAGGATGTCGAACTTGGCCGCGAAAAGGAAATCATTATTGCCCGCGGCGGCCGGCCGGTCGCCCGGCTCGTGCCGCTCGCACCGGAAACGCCAGTCGAGCGGCGCATCGGGGTAGCGAAAGGGGCATTTGAAGTTCCCGATGATATCGATGCGCATAACGACGAGGTCGCGGCACTGTTCAACGGGGGCGGCGCGTGAACGTGCTGCTGCTCGGCACGCATATCGCGCTTTGGGCCATCGCGGATAGTCCAAAGCTGCCTGCGGCCGCGCGCGATCTCATTCTGGCGCCAACCAGCACGATCTACGTTAGTACTGCGAGCATCTGGGAAATCGCGATCAAGCATATGCTGCAGCGCGGGGATATGCCTCTGTCCGGGGAAGCTGCGCTGCACTACTTCAGGCAAGCGGGTTATCGCATCCCGCCAATCGAGGCCGTGCATGTCACAGCCGTCGAATCGCTGCCGTTGCACCATCATGATCCGCTTGACCGGCTCCTCGTGGCGCAAGCTTTGACCGAACCCCTGCGACTGATTTCGCACGACCGGCGGGTCGCGCAATACAGCGATACCGTCGTTCTGGTCTAGACGGCAATGGCACCTTCGCGCCGCCCGTATGCGTACGGGCGGCCGTCATACCCGCTTCACGGCGCCGACGCGGGCGTTGCCGGCGCAGCCGTCACACCTGAAGCCGGTGCAGGAGCCGAAGCCGCAACGGGAGCCGACGCCGTAGCGGGCGCGGAAGCCGCCGCCGCTACACCGGCCGTACCGGCAGCCGCTGCTGCACCAGGACCCGCGCCGGCCGCGGCCGCAGCCGTTCCAGCCGCGCCGGTCGTGCTCGCGTCACCCGGATCCTGGTAATTCGGCAGACCATCGTTCGGCGCGGCCGCTCCTCCCGCGCCACCCGACTCGCCCGGATCCTCGTAATTGGGCGCGCCGTTCTCGTTCGGCTTGCCCTCGCCACCCGAGTCGCCCGGCTCGCCGTAATCGGGCAGCGGCGCGTTGTTGCCCCGCGAGCCGCGAATCAGCGATTCCCGTTGCTGGCGGTAGGCGTCGCGCACGAACGAATACGGGTCGAGCGCCGCCTGCCGCAGCAGATCGGTCGCGCCGAGCAGATCCGCGCGCGCGCTGATGAACTGCGCGAGATACATCGGGTTGCGCACGGCAGGCTCGAAATAATTGATGACGTTGAACTTCACGTCCACGGCCATGCCGATGCCGTCGCGCACCGAACTCGGTCCGAACAGCGGCAGCACGAGGTACGGGCCGGCCGGCATGCCGTAATGCCCCATCGTGAGGCCGAAGTCCTGGTGGTGCTTGGGCAGCCCCGCCGCGGTCGCAAAGTCGATCAGACCGCCCAGACCGAAGACCGTGTTCATGGCGATGCGCATGAGGTCCTGGACGGCGTCGGTGATCTTCAGCTGCAGCAGGTTGTTGGCGAAGTTGTCGGCGTCACCGATGTTCGAGAAGAAGTTGGTGATCGCCTGGCGCAGCGGCTGCGGCGTCACCTTCTGATAGCCCTTCGCGACCGGCTGCGCGATATAGGTATCGAGCTTGTCGTTGAACGTGAAAATTGCGCGATTCGCGGGCTCGAACGGGTCGCCCGGCTTGCGGTCGGGGCCCGTCGCGCAACCGGACGTCACGAGGAGCGCCAGGCTCGCCGCTGCCATGGTGAGCGCGGCTTGTTTCTTCTTCATTGGTCGATCCCCTGAGTTTGCGCTCTTGCGCGCTTCGCGCGCGGCTTGCCCATCAGCACCGGCTGGAACACCACCGCACCGATCAGCGTACAGAATAATGACAGCGCGAGCAGTTTGCCCATGCTCGACGTGCCCGGATGATGCGAAAGCCACAGGCTGCCGAACGCCGTGGCCGTGGTCGCGGCCGAAAAGAGCACGGCGTGCGTGAGGCTCGACTGGAGCAGGCCGGTTTGCCCCGCACGCCAGGCCATCACGAAATAGATCTTGAATGCGACGCCGACGCCGAGCATCAGCGGAAGCGCGATGATGTTCGCGAAATTGAGCTGGATACCGAACACGACGCACAGCTCCAGCGTCACGAGCGCCGAGACCAGCAGCGGAATCAGCGTGCGCAGCACGTCGCCGAAATTGCGCAGCGTGATCCACAGGAGCGCCGTGATGAGCAGCACCGACCACCCCGCCGCCTGGAAGAACGCAAGGATGATCACGTTGGCCGAGTGCAGGATCGAGATCGGGCCGCCGATGGCGTTGGGCTCCGCCGCCTTCACCGCGTGCGCGAAGCGCGCCAGCATCACGTCGTCGTTGGGATCGACGCCCGGCGGCACGCGCGGCGCGACATCCACGATCGCCTGGCCAGTCGGCGCCACCCAGTCGCGCACCATCTCGGGCGGCAGCGTTTCACGCGTGATCGCCGTGGGTTGCAGGAGGCGCGTGAGCTGTGTAAAGGCCAGCTTGAGCGTCAGGCTGAACGCCGTTTCCGCACGGTCGCGCGTGGCCGGGCTCGCGTTCGCGAGCTTCATGAGCGAATCGGACAGATGCCTGGCCTCGGCCGCGCCCGGGCCCGGATGGTCGCTCGCGGCGAGCGAGAGCTGGTTGGCCGCGCGCTTGAGCGTCTGCACGCGCACTTCGTCGGTCACGGGCGACGACGGCTGCTGCGTGAGCGCGGGCAGAAGCTGCTGCGCGGCGCTCGAAATCAGCATGAGCTTTTGCTGCTGATCGTCCGGTATGAGCGAGCTGAGCGTGGTTGCGCGCGCCACTTCCGGCAGCTTCGAGAGCCGCGCGGCGATCTTGTCGGCTGCTTCGAGCGAAGGCGCGAGCACGCTTACGTCATTGATCGAGATGACGGGCGAGTTCTTGAGCGCGAGCAGCGTCGCCATCGATTCGGTATGCGGGTCCTTCAGATGCAGCGGGTTGAAGTCGAAGTGCAGATGCCGCAGCAACGGCATCGCGCCGACGACGACGATGAGCGTGCCGATCAGCACGGGCTTGCGATGCTCGGCGAGCCACGTGTCTACGGGCGCGAGAAACGCGAAGCCAGGCGAGGCGCGCTCGCCCCTCGGCTTGAACACGCTGATGAGCGCCGGCAGCACCGTCATGTTGCAGATGTACGCCACGAACATGCCCACGCCCGCGATCTGCCCGAGTTCGGACAGGCCTCTGTAGGCCGTCGGCAGGAAGGAGAAGAAACTTTCGGCAACCGCGATCGCCGCGAGCGTGAGCGGCACGCCGATCGAGCGCGCCGTCTTGAGGAGTGCCCAGTCGAGCCGCTCGTCCCCATAGCGCTCCTCGCGATACTTCACGCCGAACTGCACGCCGAAATCGACGCCTAGCCCCACGAACAGCACCATGAACGCGACCGAAAGCATGTTGAACGAGCCGATCATCATGAGGCCGAGCGCAGCCGTGACCGCGAGGCCGATCACGAGCGAGATCAGCGTCGCGCCGATGAGCTTGCCCGAGCGCAGCGCGAGCCAAAGGATGACGAGCACCACGACGAACGTGACCGCGCCGTTGAGCGCGGCGCCGTCCTGGACCGAGGCGAATTCGTCGTCGGCGAGCGGCTGTTCGCCGGTGAGGCGCACGCGCGCGCCGAATTCCGTGTCGAGGTGGAGCGACGCGGCGGTCTCGCGTATCGCCTCGGAGGCGTTGGCTCCTGCCTTGAGCGCGCCGAAGTTGAGCACCGGCTGCACGGTGATGAACGCGAACGCGGGTTTCGTAGCCGCGTCCGGGTCGACGAGCGCTCGCCACGAGAATGCGGCGGGTTTGCCGGCCAGCACCTGGTCGACGACGTTGGCGGCGCTGCCGAGCAGGTTCGCCATCTGCGGGAGCTTCACCTGCCCGATTGTCAGCGGCAGTTGCAGCGTGGTGGTGAGCGTGCCGGCGAGGCCCGTGAGGCTCGGATCTTTCGCCAGCTGGTTCACGAGCGGGCGCGCCTGGACCAGCTGGCCCGTGGTCGAGAGCACGGTGGCCGTGGACGGGAAGAGCAGCCCGTTGTGCTGGAAGAACGGGCCGCCCGCGGGCTGCGACACGGCGCTGAACTCGCGCGAGTCGGCCGCGAGGGCCTTCGCGAGCTTGTCGGCGGCGGCGTCGGCGAACTCGGGCGCATCGGCTTCGACGACCACGAGCAGCGAGCTCGCGCGCTGCGGGAAGGCCTTGTCCTTGGCCTCGCTGAGCGCAGCCCATTCGGCAGTGTTCTCGACGAGGCCGCTGACGTCGGTGTTGATCTTGAAATGCCTTGCTACGTACGTGCCGCTTAATACGGCAAGCACGATCGCAAGTGTGATGACCCACGCCGCGCGGCGAACCGACCAGGCGACGAGGCTAATGATGAATGGCTTCAGCATACAGACGAGGGGGGCCCTGTCGATTGAGTTTTTTGACGCGAAGCGCACAAGTATACCGGCCCTGTCCGTCCCGGCGCGGCTCTTGCGCACTCGGGACCGCGCGGCGGCGCCGCGGCAGCCCATGCGCCAAAGCCGTTATACTGGCCCAGCCGGGGTGCGGACTGCACCGCACCGTACCGGCGCCTGAATTTCACTGTTCCAGAAGAGCGTATGAAACGTTATCTGACTGCATTTCTTGTAGCCGCCTGCTTCATGGGCGTTTCCGGCGCCGCGAGCGCGCAGGCTTCTCCGGATGCCACGGTCAAGGCCGCGGTGGAAGGCACCGTGAAGGCGATGCAGGCCGACCCGCAGGCGCGCGGCGGCGACATGAACAAGATCACGCAAGTGGTCCAGACCCATTTCGTTCCCGCCACCGACTTCAAACGCACCACGCGCATCGCCGTTGGCAAACCGTGGGCGACGGCCACGCCCGAGCAACAGCAGAAGCTCTATGAGCAATTTCAACTCCTGCTCGTCAAGACTTACGCATCGTCGCTCTCGCAACTTCGCGATACCCAGGTGAACTTCAAGTTCCTGCCTTCGAGCACTGGGGCCGGCGCGAAGGACACCGTGGTGCAGTCGCACGTCATCAGCAACGGCGGCGACGACGCCATCGACTACCGCCTCACGCAAACGCCCAGCGGCTGGAAGATCTACGACATCAACATGATGGGTGCGTGGCTGATCCAGGTCTACCAGACGCAGTTCGCCGACCAGATCGCCAAGGGCGGCATCGACGGGCTCATCAAGTTCCTCGTCGACCACAACGCGCGCAGCTGATCGCCTCTGGTTGTACGCGCATCGAGCCTCCGCGGGCGCGCTGGTCGATCCGGCGCACCCGCTTCACTTCCTGCGGTGCTCCACCGCGAACTTGATCAACTCCGCCTGACCTTCGATCTCGAGCTTGCGCTTGAGATTGAGCCGGTGCGTTTCCACCGTGCGCACGGAAAGCCCCTCGCGCTGCGCGATCTGCTTGCTCGATAGCCCTTGCGCGAGTGCGTCGAGAATGTCCCGCTCGCGCGGCGTGAGGCGCTCCACGGGCGTGCTGCGCGCCGACGCCTGGATCATGCGCGCGCTCAGGCCCGCGCTGAAATACGTGCGCCCGGCCAGCACGGCCTCGATCGCGCCGATGATCTCGGTGGCCGGCGAATCCTTGAGCACATAGCCGCTCGCGCCCGCGCGCACGGCTTCGGTCACGTACTCGACGTTGTCGTGCATCGAGAGCATCAGCACGCGGATGCCCGGATAGCGCTCGTGGAAGATTCCCGCGAGCGCGATGCCGTTCACGCCGGTCATGCCCACGTCCATCAGCACGAGATCGGGTTCGAGCGAGGCCGCGAGCGCGATGGCTTCGTCGGCGTTGCCGGCTTCGCCCGCCACCTCGAAGCCCGGCACGGCTTCGAGACGCGCACGCAGGCCGTCGCGCACCAGCGGATGGTCGTCGACGAGGACAAGGCGCGCGGGCTTCGCACCGGGCGTGGCAAAGTCGTTCACGTTTGTAGTCGTCGTCATGTCGGCGTTCCTGATCCGGTGGCGGCCTTGGGTGCTGCGGGTGCTGCATTCGTCGACACATCCGGCACAACCGGCACCCACGCGGTCACCAGCGTGTGGCCGGGCTGCGAGGTGATGTCGAGGCGGCCGCCCAGCGACTCCAGCCGCTCGCGCATGTTGCGCAGTCCGAGGCCCGCTCGCGGATCGGCCAGCGCGTGCGCCACGTCGAAGCCGCGGCCATTGTCGGCGACGCTCAATGTCACGCCGCTCGCAGCGACCTCCAGCGTGAGCGTGGCGCGCGCCGCGTGGGCGTGGCGCACGATGTTAGTGAGCGCTTCCTGCGCGATCCGGAACAGCACCGTGTTGACGGCATCCGGCAATGCGGGCGGCCGCGCCTTGCGGCTCGCCGGCTTCGGCGCGGTTTGCGAGAAGCCGATCTCGATGCCCGCTTGCTCGGACAGCTCGCGCGTGAGCTGCTCCAGCGCGGCGGCGAGACCGAGGTCGTCGAGCATCGAGGGGCGCAGCGCGTGGGAGATGCTGCGCACTTCGCGCAGCGTATCGGAAAGGCGCGACAGGCCGGTGGCGAGCGATGCCTCGGCGGCGGGCACGCGCGTTTCGCCGCGTTCGAAGCGCGTGAGCGCCGATTCGAGCAGCAGCTTCACCGAGACGAGCATCTGGCTGATGCCGTCATGCAGCTCGCGCGAGAGCCGCGCGCGCTCCTGCTCCTGCGATTCGACCACCTGCTGCGCGAGACGCTTGAGCTTGGCGTCGGCGCTGCGATGCTCGCTCACGTTGAGCACGAGCGCGCCGAGCGCGATCACGAGCACGCCTGCGAGTGCGATCACGCCGAGCCACTGAATGGTGTGCTCGATATTCGCGGAAGCGCGTTCGTCGATGCGCGCGAGCGTCGAATCGACATCGTCGAGATAGATGCCGGTGCCGATCATCCAGCCCCAGCGCGGCAGCGGCACGACATAGCCGAGCTTGGGCGCGAGTTTGCCCGTGGACGGCCGGTGCCACATGTAGCGCACGAAGCCGCCGCCGCGCTGGGCTGCGGCGATCAACTGCTGGATCGTCAGCGCGCCTTGCGGATCGCGCAGATTCCACAGGTCCTGGCCGACTAGCGCGGGCTCGCGCGGGTGCATGAGCGAGCGCCCGTGCATGTCGTAGACGAAGAAGTAGCCGTCGGGGCCGAAGTCCATCTTCTGCAGCACGGCGAGCGCGGCGAGCTGGCGGTCGGCTTCGTCGGCGGGCGCGGGCAACGCGGCGCTGGCGTTTTCGTCGGGCGCGTAGAGCGGCGCGATGGCGCTCGTTGCCAGCTCCACGTAGTGACGCAGTTCGTCCTCCTTGCTCGACAGATAGGCGCTCTGCATGGTCGCGTGCTGGGTATGCGCCAGTTGCGTGGCCTGCTGGCGCACGCCGATCCCGATGCTGGCAATGGCGGCGAGGAAAGGCACGACCGCGAGCAGGAAGATTTTCGTCTTCAGGCGGCGGTCGGCGAAAAAAAATGGGGCGGGCATGGCGGTGTTCTGAAGCTGAATCTACAAGGATAACCGGGCGCGCGCGACAGGCGGCAATCCACGCTGCGTTCTGAGACGGGCCCCCCAGCCTGCGGCCTGCCACGCTGGTTGCGCGCGCAACGAAATTTGGCATCTGCTACGTAATACTACGTAGCGCACTTACGTAGTTGTCCGCTTGTGGCTTACGCTCTGAAAGCGAATACTACCGCCCACGACATGGCGCAATGCGCGTCGTGCGTGCGCCGGCGTGAACGGCGCGACGGAGCCCGGTTCCGCAACGGGGCGCAAAAGTAAAACCATAAACGGAGACACCGCATGAGTCGGACATCCAGTTTTGTCGTCTGGACGCTGGTCGCGCTGCTTGGCGCGTTCGCGTTCGGCACCATCGCGCTCGCGCACGGCGAGCGAATCAGCGCACTATGGATCGTGATCTGCGCCGTCTGCGTTTATCTGATCGCGTATCGCTTCTATAGCCGCTTCATCGCGAGCACCGTCCTGCAACTGGACGGCTTGCGCATGACGCCGGCCGTGCGCCACAACGACGGGCTCGACTACGTGCCCACCAACAAGTTCGTGCTGTTCGGCCACCACTTCGCGGCGATCGCGGGCGCGGGTCCGCTGGTCGGCCCGGTGCTGGCCGCGCAGATGGGCTACATGCCCGGCATGCTGTGGATTCTCGCGGGCGTGGTGTTCGCGGGCGCCGTGCAGGACTTCGTGGTGCTGTTCCTCTCCACGCGCCGCGACGGCCGCTCGCTCGGCGACCTCGTGAAGATGGAACTGGGCCCGGTGCCCGGCGTGATCGCGCTGTTCGGCACCTTCCTCATCATGATCATCATTCTCGCGGTGCTCGCGCTGATCGTGGTGAAGGCGCTCACGAACTCGCCGTGGGGCACGTTCACCGTGGCCGCGACGATTCCCATCGCGATCTTCATGGGCCTCTATGTGCGCTACATCCGCCCGGGCAAGATCGGCGAGATCTCGATCATCGGCTTCGTGCTGCTCATGGCGTCTATCGCCTTCGGCCAGCACGTGCACGATTCGCCCGCGCTTGCCGCGTGGTTCACGTTCACGGGCACGCAGCTCACGTGGATCCTGATCGGCTACGGCTTCGTCGCTTCGGTGCTGCCGGTGTGGCTGCTGCTCGCGCCGCGCGACTATCTCTCGACGTTCCTCAAGATCGGCACGATCCTCGCGCTCGCGATCGGCATTCTGATCGTCGCGCCGGAACTGAAGATGCCCGCGTTCACGCGGTTCATCGACGGCACGGGTCCGGTGTGGTCGGGCAACCTGTTCCCGTTCCTCTTCATCACGATCGCGTGCGGCTCGGTCTCGGGCTTCCATGCGCTGATCTCGTCGGGCACGACGCCCAAGCTGCTCGATAACGAAACCAACGCGCGCTTCATCGGTTATGGCGCGATGCTGATGGAATCGTTCGTCGCGATCATGGCGCTCGTGGCCGCCTCGGTGATCGAGCCGGGCGTGTACTTTGCGATGAACGCCCCGCTCGCCGTGCTCGGCACGACGCCGGACGCCGTCGCTCAAACCGTGGGCCACTGGGGCTTCATGCTCACGCCGGACATGCTCACGCATACCGCGCAGGCCGTGGGCGAGACGACCATCGTCGCGCGCGCGGGCGGCGCACCCACGCTGGCCGTGGGGATGGCGCAGATCCTGCACCAGGTGATCGGCGGCGAGGCGATGATGGCGTTCTGGTATCACTTCGCCATCCTGTTCGAAGCGCTCTTCATCCTGACCGCCGTCGATGCGGGCACGCGCGCGGGCCGCTTCATGCTGCAGGATCTGCTCGGCACGTTCCACCCGTCGCTCAAGCGCACGGAGTCGCTGCCGGCCAACCTGATCGCCACGGCGCTGTGCGTGGCCGCCTGGGGCTACTTCCTGTACCAGGGCGTGGTCGATCCGCTCGGCGGCATCAACACGCTGTGGCCGCTCTTCGGCATCTCGAACCAGATGCTCGCCGGTATCGCGCTGATGCTCGCCACCGTCGTGCTCTTCAAGATGAAGCGCGAGAAGTTCGCGTGGGTCACCGCCACGCCCACCGTGTGGCTCCTCATCTGCACGCTCACGGCGGGCTGGCAGAAAATTTTCGACAGCAACCCGAAGGTGAGCTTCGTCGCGCACGCCCAGAAGCTTTCGGCGGCAATCGCGGAAGGCAAGATCGTCGCGCCCGCCAAGTCGCTCGAGCAGATGCAGCGCATGGTCTTCAACGACTACGTGGATGCCGCGCTCTCGGGCCTCTTCATCTTCGTGGTGCTGAGCATCGTGGTGTATGGCCTGATCGCGATTGCGCGTGCACGCCGGATCGCCCGTCCGACCGCGCAGGAAACGCCGTACGAAGCGATGCCGGCTGGCGGCGCGGCCGTCATGAGCCAGCGCGTACACTGAACGCGCGCGAACCACTGAACGGAGCACATCATGTTCTCGGGACTTTGCGACAACGTGCAGACCGCCGGGCGCTATCTGGGTCAGGCCATGCGCCTGATGGTGGGTCTGCCCGACTACGAGGGCTATGTCGCGCATATGCGCGCGACGCATCCCGACCGCCCGCTGATGACGTACGAGCAGTTTTTCCGCGAGCGGCAAAACGCGCGGTATGGGGCGGGCGCGGGGAAGTGCTGCTGAGATTTCGCTGGGCGATTCGATGCAAGGCGCGACGGCAAAGGCCGTTGCGCTTTTTTTTTTCGCCTGTCATCGGCGCGGCCGCGGGTCGCCAGCAAAACGCGCTCAATTCTTGCGGCGCTACGCCGTTAACTTTTACAACGTTCCACACCTGTCCGACGCATGGCGCCGCGCACGGATCCGGTTCGTCCGGGACCGGACTGCGCGCTTGTTTCCGCTGGCGTCGTCGTTAGCGACACCGCACCTTGAACACTCGTACCGTAAGGTATGCGAAACAACTGACATCTCATGATCCTTCATCGAATTGGTGTCGCATGGCTGGCGGCAACCCTCACGGCCACGATTGCGCCGCTTTGCGAAGCGCAATACTCCACCGACTGGATCGCGAATACCTATGGCACCAACGCGACTCGCGTGGGCAATGCGGCCCGCTCGATGTGG
Source organism: Paraburkholderia sp. JHI2823 (assembly GCF_038900695.1). Lineage (NCBI taxonomy): Bacteria > Pseudomonadati > Pseudomonadota > Betaproteobacteria > Burkholderiales > Burkholderiaceae > Paraburkholderia > Paraburkholderia sp. JHI2823. Next base: position 269,778 of record NZ_JAYMRY010000005.1, read on the forward strand.
GTCGCGCCCGAAGGCGTGATCTACACGGCGTCGATGTGGGATGAAAACGAAGGTGGCGTTGCCCTCTACCAGAACGGCCAGAGCCTCGGCTCGATCGGCGGGCACGGCGACTTCCAGGGCGGTGCGATCACGGGCAACGCGACTTCTCTGTTCGTCGCGATGCAGTACAACGCCGCGTATGGCAGCGGCAGTGTCGGACGCTACAACCGTGCCAGCGGCGCACGCGATCTGCTGATCGCCGTGAGCGCCGATACGACCGAAAAACTCGCCGATGTCGTCACCGGACTCGCCACATCCGGCGCGCTGCTCTACGCAAGCGATTTCCCCGGCAACCGCGTGCGCGTGTACACCACGGATGGCGTCTGGCAACGCGACATCGGCGTGGCCGGCCCGGGCGCGCTGGCCGTGGACGCGAGCGGCAACCTCTGGGTCGCGCAGAAAAACGCGGGCGCCGTGCTCCAGTTCGGCCCCGGCGGGCAGCTTCTCAACACCATCCAGCTGGGATCCAGTGCCCGGCCGTCGTCGCTGTACTTCGATTCGCAAAGCCTGCAATTGATGATCGGGGACTCGGGTCCCGACATGAACATCAAGAACTACAGCGTGGCGAGCACACCGTACTTCGCCGGCACGTTCGGCGTGAGGGGCGGCTATCTGGATACGACGTCCGGCATCAAGGGGCAGGTCGGCGACAAGCGCTTTACGCGCGTGACCGGTATCGGCAAGGACTCGTCGGGCACGCTGTACGTGCTCAACAATCCGTGGGGCGGCTCGCGGGACCTCGGCCGCAACGGCGGCACCGACATCCAGGCATACGACGGCACCGGCACGCTGCGCTGGAAGCTCCAGGCGGTGAACTTCGAAGGCAACGCGACGCCGGACCCCGCCACCGACGGCGCGATGTTCTACGGCGGCACGAACCTCTATTCGGGCACGGCCGGCGGCACCTTCGTCGCCAACACCATCGATCCCATCACGTACCCGTCCGATCCGCGCATCAATCTCGCTGACATCTCGCGCGGCGAGCATTTCGCGCAGGTCGCGAGCGTGAGCGGACAGCGTATTCTCGTGGCCGCGGGCCAGAATCCCGATACCTTCTACTTCTTCCACTTCAACGCGGCGAGCGGATATATCGCCATTCCCGATTACACGCTGCCGGGTTCGGCGTTCAACACCACGGCGCCGGCGCGCAACGGCTTTTGCCTCGACAGCAAGGGTGATCTCTGGGTGGGCCTCGACAAGACGAACGCCATTACCCACTACCCGCTGACCGGCTTCGATGCAAGCGGCAAGCCGCTCTGGAGCGCGGCGCTCACCACGCCGGTTCCAGCCACGATCTCGCGCCTCACGCGCATCGTCTATCTGCCCGAAAGCGACACGATGATCCTCACGGGAGAAGACGCGAGCATCACCGACTGGACGGCGGTCGGCACACGCGTGGAGGTCTATCACGGCTGGCTCGCCGGCAATACGGGCGCGCCGGGCCCGGTGATCACCCTCACGAGTGCGAATCCCAAATCGATTGCGGCCGCCGGCAATTATCTGTTCGTGGGCTACGTGCACACCGTGCCGAACATCGACGCGTTCAACCTTACGACCGGCGCGATCGATACGACGTTCGTCAACAGCAGCCCGAATACGGTGTACGTGGGCAACGACGTTGATTCGATGTACGGCCTGCGCGCGTTTCTGCGCTCGACTGGCGAGTATGTGGTGACGAAGGACAACTACAACGGCGCGAGCGCGGTGGTGTATCGGTGGACGCCGGCGGCGGGGCATTGAACGGCGCGCGCCGCTCGACGCCTCACCGAAAAAGACAAAGGGCGCAACGGCCAGAACCGTTGCGCCCTTTTCGCATGTCCGCTTTGCAGCGCAAGCCGCTTCAGCTTGCCGCGACCGTAGCCGGCTTCCTGGTCTTGGCCGCGTTCTTGATCTCTTCGAGCTTGATCTCGACGTGGCGCGAGAACACGTATTCAGCCGGACGCGCACCTTCGAGCGGGATGTCCTTGACGAACGCGCCTTCGGTCTTCGGACCGCTCACCGCGACCTTCAGCGCCTTCAGCGGATGGGCGACGGTGTCGAGCACGGCAGTGGCTTCGAAGCCGCAGTGGACCATGCAGTTCGCGCACTTCTCATACTTGCCCGTACCGTACTTGTCCCACTCGGTCGTCTCCATCAGCTCCTTGAAGGTCTTCACGTAGCCTTCGCCGACCAGGTAGCAGGGCTTTTGCCAGCCGAACACGGTGCGTGCCGGGTTGCCCCACGGCGTGCACTGATAGGTCTGGTTGCCCGCGAGGAAGTCGAGGAACAGGCTCGACTGGCTGAACGACCACTTCTTGCCGTTGTTGCCGCGCTTGAAGATCTCGCGGAACAGGTTCTTGGTCTTGTCGCGGTTCAGGAAGTGCTGCTGGTCCGGCGCGCGCTCGTACGCGTAGCCCGGCGATACCGTGATGCCGTCGACGCCGATCTCTCCGACCGTGTCGAAGAACTTCGCCACGCGCTCGGGCACGGCGTCGTTGAACAGCGTGCAGTTGATGTTCACGCGGAAGCCGCGGCGCTTGGCTTCCTTGATGGCCGCGACGGCCTTGTCGTACACGCCTTCCTGCGAGACCGAGTGATCGTGCGCTTCGCGGTCGCCGTCGAGGTGCACCGACCAGACGAAATACGGGTTCGGCTCGTAGTCGTCCATCTTCTTTTCCATGAGCAGCGCGTTCGTGCAGAGATACACGAACTTCTTGCGCGCCATGATGCCCTTCACGATCTGCGGCATTTCCTTGTGCAGCAGCGGCTCGCCGCCTGCGATGGAAACGACCGGCGCGCCGCATTCGTCCACGGCTTCGAGGCATTCTTCCAGCGACAGACGCTGATTCAGGATGGGATCCGGATAGTCGATCTTGCCGCAGCCATTGCAGGCGAGATTGCAGCGGAACAGCGGCTCGAGCATGAGCGCGAGCGGATAGCGCTTGTTGCCGCTGAAATGTTGGCGAAAGATGTACGAGCCAACGCGGACTTTCTGTAGCAGCGGAATAGACAAGACGTGTCCTCCTTAAACTTCGCGCGCGACGAGCGGTTGCAAGAGCTTCGCCGGCAGCTTGAATTCGACTTTTTCTTCACGGCCCGCCATCGTCGACACCTCGACAGGCCCCAACGCGCGCAGCGCGTCAATGACGTTCTCCACCATCTCTTCGGGCGCCGATGCGCCGGCCGTGATGCCGACCGTTTGCACATTGGCGAACCACTCGGGCTTCACTTCCGACCCGTCGGCGACGAGGTAGCTCGGCACACCCGTTTCGCTGCCGATCTCGCGCAGACGATTCGAGTTCGAACTGTTCGTCGCGCCCACGACGAGCAGCACGTCCACCTGATCCGACAGTTCGCGCACCGCTGCCTGGCGGTTCTGCGTCGCGTAGCAGATGTCGCGCGTATCCGGGCCGACGATGTCGGTGAACCGCGCGAGCAGCGCGTCGATGATGCCGCGCGTGTCGTCCACCGAAAGGGTGGTTTGCGTCACGTAGGCGAGCGGCGCATCGAGCGGCAGATCGAGCTTCGAAACATCGGCCTCGCTCTGCACGAGCAGCACGGTGCCGGGAATCTGGCCGATCGTGCCTTCCACTTCAGGGTGACCGGCGTGACCGATCAGGATCAGTGTGCGGCCCGCCGCAACGTACTGGCGGCCCTGCACGTGAACCTTCGTGACGAGCGGGCACGTGGCGTCGAGCACGTCGAGGTCGCGTTCCTCGGCGGCGCGTTCCACGGTCTTCGCCACGCCGTGGGCACTGAAAATCGCCACGGCGCCTTGCGGCACTTCGTCGAGCTCTTCCACGAAACGCGCGCCCTTGTTGCGCAGGTTTTCGACCACGTGACGGTTGTGGACGATTTCATGGCGCACATAGACGGGCGCGCCGTGCTTCTGCAGTGCGCGATCGACGATTTCGATGGCGCGGACAACCCCCGCACAAAAGCCGCGGGGTTGGGCAAGGATCACTCGCATAAGGTGGCGAACTCCGACTGCCGCAAAAGGCGAGCGAATCGGTAAAGATGACCTGATCGCCGGCGGCTGTCTAATTATTAAGATGCAAGAATCCGTCAAACGGTGACGGAAGAAAAAACCAGACGCGCATTTTAACCCCTCCGCCTTTCCTTTGCTGTATAGACCCCTCACGGGTGCAGCGTGCGCGCGACGGCCGCCCAGGCGCGGCGACAGGCTTCGCCAAAAAGGCCCCGCGACATTGCGCCCCGCACGCTGCGCGCAAGCCCACGGGGCGCGGTGGCGATCGATACCACGGAGCGCGAGTGCGGCTCTTGCGCAGTGCAGCATGCGCCGGGAACCCTTAAAATAACGCGTCCCGTGGCCCGCCGGCTGGCGCCGCAGGATACGACCCCATTCTGGACGCCCTGATGCAACCCGACCACTACGACGATTTTCCGGTAGCGCGCGTATTGCTGCCGAAGGCGCTGCGCGCGCCTGTCGGCGTGATCTACCGCGTCGCGCGCACGCTCGACGACATCGCGGACGAGGGCGACTGGAGCCCCGAGGAGCGCCACGCGCGCCTCGCCGATTTCCGGGAAGGCCTGAACGCCGTTGCCGAAGCACGTCCGGCGGGCGTGCACCCCATGCTGTTCGCCAGGCTTGCGGACGTGGTGCGCGAATGCCACCTGCCGCTGGCGCCGTTTTACGATCTCGTCGCGGCGTTCGATCAGGATATCGACACCACGCGCTATGCCGACCGATCCGGGCTGCTCGATTATTGCCGGCGCTCGGCAAACCCCGTCGGCCGCCTCATGCTGCACCTGATTCACGAGGCGACGCCCGAAAATCTTGCCGATTCCGACGCGATCTGCACGGCCTTGCAACTCATCACCTTCTTGCAGGACGTGGGTGCAGACTGGCGACGCGGCCGCATTTACCTGCCGCTCGCCGACCTGCAGCGCCACGGCGTGACGGAGCCGCAGATCGCCGCGGGCGTCGTGGACGACGCCTGGCGCGGACTCATGGCGAATGAGATTGCGCACGCCAGGGCGCTGATGGTGAGCGGCGCGCCGCTCGCGCTGCGCGTGCCGGGGCGCTGCGGTCTCGAACTGTGCAGCGTGGTCCATGGCGGCCTGCGCATGCTCGAGGTCATCGAGCGCAACGATTACGATGTGTTCCGCGCGCGGCCCGTGCTGCGCGCCCCCGACTGGGCCGTGCTGCTGCTGCGCACGGCGGCCATGTGGGTGTCGCGCCGCGTGGGCGTGCGCGCACCCGCGATCGAGAGCAATAACGCATGACTACCACCATTCTGTTTGCCGTCTCCTGCCTCTCGCTGCTGATCTGGCTCGTCCTGCTGTTCGGGCGCGGCGGCTTCTGGCGCGCGCGCCCGGCCGAGCCGCTGCCCCTCGTCGAGCCGGCGGCCGGCTGGCCGGCCGTGTGCGCCGTGGTCCCGGCGCGCAACGAGGCCGACGCGATCGGCGAGGCCGTCAGCTCGCTGCTCCAGCAGGACTACGGCGGCGAATTTCACGTGATCGTGATCGACGATCACAGCACCGACGGCACCGCCGAAGCCGCCCGCGCCGCCGCGCTCGCGCTGCAGTGCCCGGAAAAGCTCAGCGTGATCACGGCGAGACCTTTGCCGCCGGGCTGGTCGGGCAAGGTCTGGGCGCAGTCGCAAGGCATCGAGGCCGTGCGCACGCTCAAGCTTCCCGCCGACTACCTGCTGCTCACCGACGCCGACATCGGCCACCCGCCCGAGGCCGTCGCGCAACTCGTCGTGCGTGCGCAGGCGGAGGGCCGCGATCTCGTCTCGCTGATGGTGCGTCTGCGCTGCGATTCGTTCTGGGAAAAGGCGCTGATTCCGGCGTTCGTGTTCTTCTTCGCGAAGCTCTACCCGTTTTCCCGGGTCAACAATCCGAAGAACCGCACGGCGGCCGCGGCCGGCGGCTGCATGCTGGTGCGCCGCGTGGCGCTCGAAGAGGCAGGCGGCATCGAGTCGATCCGCGCCGAACTGATCGACGATTGCAGCCTGGCCGCGCGCATCAAGCATCGCGGCGAAGGTCGCCACCCGATCCGGCTCGACGTCGCCGCGAAGAGCGTATCGCTGCGCCCATACGACTCGTGGAAAGACATCTGGAACATGATCGCGCGCACGGCGTTCACGCAGCTGCACTACTCGGCGTGGCAACTCGCGGGCACGATCGTCGGCATGACGGTGATCTATCTCGCGCCGCCCGTGGTGGCGCTCGTGCTCGGGCCGAAGGGCTGGCCCGCGTGGATCGCCTGGGCGCTGATGTGCTGCGCCTACTCGCCCATGCTCGCCTACTACCGGCGCTCGCCGCTATGGGCGCCGTTCCTGCCGCTGGTCGCTCTGTTCTACGTGGGCGCGACGTTCGCCTCGGCGTGGCGTTTCTGGCGCGGCAAGGGCGGACAGTGGAAGGCGCGTGTGCAGGCGCCGGTGCAGGGGCGCTGATCTCCGTCAATGCGGTCCAAAGTGATCACTTTGGACCGCATTGACTTTTATGGCTTCTTTGGTCTACTCTGTTTTGCGCCCTGGCATCTCGGGCCTTGGCCGGCGCCGCCCGGCAAATCCTTGCGCGAGATCCAGTGGCACTCCCTGAATTCGCGCAGTCGCTCGATTTGCCGATAAATTAGCCGGACCCAGGGCGAGGAGCGGTAAGCGCGATGATTTTTCCCCTGAGAGAGGCAGCTATGAACAGCAACACCCTCGTAACTTACAGTGCGAGGGACGCCAAGACCCGTTTCGGCGAAGTTCTGGACGAGGCCCTGGGCCGCCCGGTAGGCATCACGAGGCACGAGCGGCTGACGGCTTACGTGGTTTCGAAGCGCGACTTCGAAAGCCTGCGTGCGCGTGTCCAGGAACTGGAGGAAAAGCTTTGGCTGATCGAGGCCGAAGTCGCCCGCAAGGAAGGTTTTGCGAGCAATGACGAGGTTGCGACGTTCCTGCGCGATGCCAGGAACCCGGTGAATGAACCTAAGGATGACGAAGCAGGCGCTGAAGGCCTGTCAAAGCCTTGACGCGAAGCAGTACCGCCAGGTCGTTACGGCGATTCTTGCGCTTTTGAGTAACCCCGAACCGCACGACAGTCAGCCATTGCGTGGCGCTACTCGGGGTGAACGCAGGCTCGATGCTGGCGAATATCGTGTGATCTATGCGATTGCGGGCGAAACGGTCGAGGTGCTCGTCGTGGGCAAACGCAACGGCGACGAAGTCTACAAGATCTGGCAACGCATGGCTTAATCGCAAAAAAGGGCGCCCCGGCGCCCTTTCTTCTTGTGCTATCCGCTCGCGCGTTAGCGCTGCGTGAGCATCATGTACATCTGCACGACGATATCGGGCGAGAACGTGAACGGCACCCAGCCGTGGCCCGTGTGGCGCAGCACCAGCAGCCGGTCGCCGTTGGACTGCTTCTGTACGGCCATCATGGGATTCTTCGTCGATGCGAAACGCCAGCCGGGCGGAATGCCGGGCGGCGGTTCCGGTTGCATCGAGGCGCGCGCGTTCGACAGCTCCTCGATCATCTGACCGACTTGCAGCGCGTTGAGCGTCACGGTCTGGCCGCCGATCGTCAGCGTGATTTCGTTCTGGGACGGGCGCGCGACGAGCAGCTCCGGCTGCGCGCCGGCGGGACGTGCCGTGTCGGCTGCGGGTTCGGCGGGTTCTACTGCAGCTTCGGTCACGGTTGCGTTTGCAGTTTCTACGGCTTGCGCTGGCGTGGCGCCTTCGGCGCAGGCATTGCCCGCGTCGGCGATATCCACGGCTTCGGCTTGCGCGGCGGCGTGCGCCGCTTCGCCGGTTGCAGCGGAGGATTCGTGGCGGGAAGCGGCTGCGGCGCGTTCATCGGCACGCGGTGCATGCACGGCGGCGGCCTGAAGGAGCTGATCGATGCCCGCTTCGAGCACGCCAATCTGGTCTTGAAGATTCATGCGGGCTTCTCAGGTAAGACCCGCGATTTTACCCATAGCGCGCACGCATTGCCCTTCCGGCGTTGTACGCATGTTGCAAGAAAAGTTGTAACAATTTCCTCGCCGCGCTCATTTGCCGTCCAGATAGCCCGCCTCCCGGAACCACGCGAGCGCATCCTTCAAGCCTTCACGATACGGCCGCGCGTGATACCCCAGCTCGCGCTCCGCTTTCGCCGACGTGAAATACATCTTGTTTTTCGACATCTTCAGCGCATCGACGGTCACGAACGGCTCGCGCTTCGTGAAGCGCGCCACGGCTTCCGCGCCCATCGCGAGCGGGTACAGGGGCCAGCGCGGCAGCGCGATCGTGGGCGGCTTGCGGCCCACCATGCCGGCGATGTCGGCGAGCATCTGCTGCAGCGGGAGATTCTCGCCGCCGAGGATGTAGCGCTCGCCGATGCGCCCGCGCTCCAGCGCAAGGAAGTGCCCGTTGGCCACGTCGTCCACGTGCACGAGGTTCAGGCCCGTGTCGACGAACGCGGGAATCTTCCCCGTCGCCGCCTCGACGATGATGCGGCCCGTGGGCGTCGGCTTCACGTCGCGCGGGCCGATCGGCGTGGACGGATTGACGATCACGGCGGGCAGCCCGTCGCGCTCGATCATGCGCTCCACGGCGCGTTCGGAGAGCACCTTGCTGCGCTTGTACACGCCGATCGCCTGCTCGGCCGTGAGCGGCGAAGTCTCGTCGGCGGAGTTGCCCGAACTCGTGACCTTGAGCGTCGCCACGCTGCTCGTGTAGACGATGCGCTCCACGCCCGTGTCGAGCGCCGCGCGCATGGTCGCTTCGGCGCCTTCGAGATTGGCGCGCTCGATTTCGTGCGGATCGGGCGCCCACAGGCGGTAGTCGGCGGCCACGTGGAAAAGGTAGCGGACGCCGTCGAGCGCGCGGCGCATCGAGGCGGCGTCGCGCATGTCGCCGGTGACGATCTCGGCGTCGAGCGCTTCGAGGTTCTTGCGCGGGCTCGTCGCGCGCACCAGCACGCGCACGGCGTAGCCCTTTTCCTGCGCGATGCGGGCGACGGCCGAGCCGACGAAACCGGACGCCCCGGTGATCAGCACGAGATCCCGGTTGGCTCGGGAGGTGTCAGTCATTGTGTGTTCGCTTTCGGGTTCGACGGCCGGCGCGAAGTGCGCCGCGCCGCTAAGGTGGCACGGATTGTACGTGGCGCGGGCCCGGCGCGGGTGCGCGTTGGCGTCTACAATGCCGACCGTAACGAATGCACGGGCATGGGAACAGGAGATTCAGCAATGAGCGAACCGGATCTGGATGCGCGCCTCGAAACGTACTACGTGCGCGTGCGCGGGACGGTGCAGGGCGTGGGTTTTCGGCATGCGACGGTGCGCCAGGCGCACGCGTTGCGCATTCGCGGCTACGTCGCGAACATGGAAGACGGGTCTGTGGAAGCCGTGATCCAGGGCACGGCGAACCAGGTGGACCGCATGCTCTCGTGGCTGCGCCACGGGCCACCGGCTGCCCGCGTGAGTTCGGTGGAGAGCGAGGAGCGCGCGACGGAAAAGCGTTACGAACGCTTCGAGCAGCACTGAATTTGCCCGATAAAGAGCGGTGCGCCTTGCGAAAGGCGCACCGCTCTTTCGTTTCACATTCCCTTCACTTCACTGCGAGCAGGCTCTCTGCGAATCCCCACTCCTTCCCGATCCACTGGCGCGCGCACTGGAAGCCTGCGTCGGCGGCGATCGACGGGATTTCGTCGGCGTGGTACTTGTGGCTGCTCTCGGTCCAGATCGTCTCGCCCGCGCCGATCTCGACGGCGAGATTCGCCGCGTGCACGTGGGCGCGCACCGCGCGCTTCGCGCGCAGATGCATTTCGACGCTGCGCACGTCGGGATTGAAGCGCGCGACATGTTCGAAGTCGTGCAGGTCGAAGTCGGCGTCGAGCTCGCGGTTGATGCGCGCAAGCAGGTTCAGGTTGAACGCGGCCGTGGCGCCGATGGCGTCGTCGTACGCGGCGATCAGCGTGTCGACGGGCTTCACGAGGTCCGTGCCGAGCAGCAGCGAGTCGCCGGGACGCAGCATCGCGCGGATATCACGCAGGAAGCGCGTGGCCGCGAGGCGCGCGAAGTTCCCGATCGTGCTGCCGAGAAAGAGCACGAACAGCTGCTCGCCGTTCTTGCGCTTGCGGCTCACTTCGGCAAGGCCCGCGAGATAGTCGCGCTCATAGCCGACGATGGAAATGCGCTCGATGTCGGCCAGTTCGCGCCGGCACAACTGCAGCGCGGTGCGTGAGATCTCGATCGGACAGTACGAGGTGGGGCGCTTGCGGCACAGCGCTTCGAGAATGCGGCGCGTCTTGCGGCCGCTGCCGCTGCCAAGCTCGGCGACGGTGACGTCGCGGGGCAGTGCCTCGACGATCTCGGCCGCGTAGCGCGTGAGCAGACGCTCCTCGGCGCGCGTGACGCCGTATTCAGGCAGCACGGTGATCACCTCGAAGAGGGCGGAGCCCACTTCGTCATACAGATATTTCGACGGCAGTTCCTTTTGCGGCGAGCGCGTCAGGCCCGCGCGCACTTCGGCGGCGAATTCACTGGCGGCGGGAGAAAGGGCGAGTGATCGGTCGAATGCACGGGCGGGGTCGGCAACGGCGGGGCGGGGCGCAGAAAATGTCATGCGGGGCTCCAGGGGCGTTGGACTTCGGGACGGCGTCGCGATCGCGGCGGCCGGCGGGAAAGCCGCGCGCTCGCATGCGCATGGGCGCGGCTTCGGTGGAAAGGATCCCGCTTTTTGCGATGGATTCCAGCCGATTACTGCATGGGCGGGCTGGCGCAGCGAGACTTACGTTCTAGTCCATCGTGGTGCGGTCTGCAGGACTAATTTGTTCGGCTGCGGCGAAGCACCGGGAGCGCACACCGCGTGCCCGCCTTGCCCGGCAACGGTTTGCTGCGCCTCGCCCTGCCCAAACGCGACTAGAATGCGGTCTCGCCGGCGCGTTAGCCGGCTCGTGCCTTATTCAATACCCAATTCAAATGACAACGTTTTTACCCGCGCTGGCGCAATGCGCGCGCCGCGCCGTTCCCGAACGCTCCCTTTCCGTTTGCCATAACCGCGCATGCCGATGAACCCGTACGAACCCGGGCGCGGCATCGGCCTTTCCGTGGGCGCTTCGGCGCTGTTCGCGCTGATGTCGGCCTATACGCTGCTGCTTGCGCCGCTCGGCGGCCTCGATATTTTCGCGTGGCGTGTGATCTGGACTGCGCCCGGGGCGCTGGCCCTGCTGGTGCTGCGCAAGCGTGCGCCGCAGCTGCGCGCGCTCATCGCCCGCATGGTGCGCGAACCGCGCACCATGCTCGCGCTGGCGGCGAGCGCCGCGCTGCTCGGCTCGCAGCTGTGGGTGTTCCTGTGGGCGCCGCTGCATGGCCGCATGCTGGAGGTGTCGCTGGGCTACTTCCTGCTGCCGCTCGTCATGGTGCTGGTGGGCCGCTTTTACTATCACGAGCGTCTCGAGCCGCTGCAAGGGTTCGCGGTGGCATGCGCGGCCATGGGAGTGGCGCACGAACTGTGGGCGACGCACGCGTTTTCGTGGCCCACGCTGCTCGTCGCGCTGGGCTACCCGCCGTATTTCGTCCTGCGCCGCAAGATCCACGCGGACTCGCTCGTCACCTTTGCCGTGGAGATGGTGCTGCTGGTGCCCGCCGCGGTGATCCAGGTGCGCGCGGGCGGCTCGCTCGCGCTGCTCGACGCGCACCGCTTCCTCGCCTTCGTGCTGCTGCCGGGGCTGGGCGTGCTGAGCACAGTGGCGCTCGCGTCGTACCTCAAGGCGAGCCGCCTGCTGCCGATGGCGCTGTTCGGCATCCTCGGCTATGTCGAGCCGGTGCTGCTGGTGATCGTTTCGGTGACGCTGCTGGGCGAGCATCTCGGCCTTCGCCAGCTCGCGACCTATGTGCCGATCTGGCTCGCCGTCGCGCTCACGGCGGTGCATGCGGCGCGGCTCGTGCGCTTTGAGCGCTGAGGGTCGCGCAACCCCCCTTTACTGCCGCGCTTCGCGCCCGCGCGGCGGATTGATGCGCGTAGGCCCCACCCTGGCCTCGATCGCCGAGCGCAATTCGGGGCGCCAGCCGATGCTGAACAATGCTTCGGCGAGCACGAAGAGCGGTCCGATCATGAGGCCGATGAGATCGTCGACGAAAGCGGGCTTGCGATGCTCCCACGCGATATGCCCGACGAACTGAAAGATCCACCCGAAGACGAACAGCGCCACGCCGCCGCCCAGCCACGCGGCCGTGCCTAGCTGCGCGAGCCACGCGCCGAAAGCCACGCACGCGGCGCAGACGACCGCCATCATGAGGCCGAGCGGCACGTCGAGAACGAGGTAGTAGATCGTCGAGGCGCCGAAGAGCAGCCATGCCGGCGAGACCGGGACCGGCAGTCCGGCCGCGCCAGGGGCGATGGCCGGGCGCGAAAGCAGCACGGCCAGCGCGAGCACGATGAGCGGAATGCCGATGAAATGTGTGCCGATGTTGCGCGTATCGCGGTGATAGGCCGCGTACTGCGTGAGTTGTTCGGTCAGGCTTCTCATGGATGTCTCTCCGGCTCCAAAATTATTATGATCGTCGGGCTGACCGGCGCGAACTCGCAATCCTTCGCTTGGCCGATGCGACATGCACCGGTCGATTCAGGTACGGCGATTCGTCTGGCATGTGAATACATATTGACCGATTGAGTCAATAGCGCAAGATGCGCGTCCCCTTACGTTGCAGCCGCCTTGCGTTTGCGTCGACAATGACGCCGGTTTGCCGCGCCTCGCCGCGTCGCTTTTCTCTTCCACGTTTGCTCGTCACGCTACATGAATGACCGCGTCGTCGCCGCCTTCGACTTTGACGGCACCATCACCACGTCCGACAGTTTTCGAGCCTTCGTGCTCGACGCCGCGGGGCCGGCCCGCTTCGCCGCGGCCGCGCTGCGCTGCCTGCCCTGGCTCATCGGCGTCCCGCTCGGCTGGTCGCCGCGCGGGCCGACCAAGGCGCGCTTCCTCTACGCCGCGATGGGACCGGTGCGGCACGAGGCGCTCGAAGCCGCCGCGCGGCGCTTCGTCGAGCGCCGCCTGGGCGCGCTGCTGCGCCCCGAGATGCTGGCGCGCCTGGCCGAGCACCAGGCGCTCGGGCATGAAGTGGTGCTGGTGAGCGCGTCGCCCTCGATTTATCTGCGTATGTGGGCGCAGACGGTCGGCATCGGCACTGTGCTATCGAGCGAGCTTCAATGGCGCGATGGGGTCTACACCGGCCATCTCGCGGGCGAGAACTGCTGGGGCCCGGAGAAGGTCGCGCGGCTGCGCGCCTGGTGGGGCGCTCGCGCGCCCACCACGCTCTACGCTTACGGCGACAGCCGCGGCGACCGCGAAATGGCAAGCCTTGCGCAGCACGCATGGATACGCGGCGAGTCGGCGCTGCCGCCGCTCGCGGCGCCCGGCGGCTTCGGCGCGGTGTAGTCAGTTCGATGCCCTGCGCAGCGAGGGCATCGACGGTGAGTGATGGCGGCCGAAGATGCCCGAACGAGAGTAGCCTTGCCGTTCCAGTCGACCCAGGGGATCAACCTCCGCGTGCACGTTTTTCAGTTGAACGGATTGTCGACGACGCCCGGCTTCTGGTCGGGCTCGTCGGCGACTTTCGCGGGCAGCTGCGGGTCCGTCTGCAGCTTCTTCACGACGTCGTCGAGCGCCGCCTTCAGCGCCAGCGCGGCGGCGAGCCCGCGCTTGTCGCGCGTGAGTTCGAGTGTGCCGGCGAGCGTCACGCGTGTTGTGCCGTTCGTGAGCGTGAGCGCGTCGCCCTGCACGTTCAGGACGTCGTCGTCGTTTGCGAATGCGTCGAACACCTTTTGATCCTCCTATGCGTTACGGCGGCCATGCGCCTGAGGCTCCATCGCACTCCTGGCCGATGGAGGACCCGCTGGCGCCTGCGATCCTGCGGCCCGCATTATAGAAAGCCGCTCGCCATACGGGCTACCCGGTTCGTCGATTCCCGCACGCGACTTCATCTTTTCCGCAGCAATTTGCGGGTGTTCTGTCATGCCAGTGACAAAGCCTGAGACCCGCATGCGTCGCACGCTGATACAGGTCAACTCGCACGCGCTAAACCACGGCTTCCCCAGGCAAACCAACGATGATGACGCACTTGCGCCCACCGGCGCGGACGGTTTTTATCATTGCGGGAGAGTCATCGATGGGAATTCTGGATAAGGTAGCCGAAATCGCCGGCGCGCTCGCGGCGCTGGCGCAGGGAACGTTGAACGGGACGGACACGGCGTCTGACGCCGATCCGCGGGCTTGACGATGCGCGGCCAGCATCGTGGGGCAGCGAGGCACGCCCCGGCCCCGCGTGTCGCGCTCGGCGCGGCGCTTGCCTTCACATTTGTGTTCGCCTTGGGCGCCTGCACGATTACGCCATGGAATGCCACCGAGAGCGCCGACGGGGAGACGGTGGAGGACGCCGGCGTGAGCGCCACTGCGGTGCCGCCGCAGGTCATTGACGCATCGACGTTGCCCGCCACCGGAGCGGGGGCCAAAACCGCATCCGGCTTCTACCGCGTGAAGCCCGGCGACACGCTCGATGGCGTCGCGAAAGCCCACAGGCAACGGCGCGCCGACCTCCTCAGCTGGAACAAGCTTCCCGCCGACGGAAAGATCCGGGTGGGTCAGCTCCTGCGCATCGCGCCTCCCGCGGCGACCGGCGGCGTGCCGTC